>DGTW01000226.1 GCA_002393835.1 Treponema sp. UBA4326 | reverse complement strand
GTTCAAGTCAGGTTCTCCGCACGAATTAACAAGGCTTCCCATTCGGGAAGCCTTAGTTTTTTATAGGTGCTAGTGGCGCAAGCTGTACCGCCCGAAGCCCAGCTTCGGGCGAGACTCGGCTCAAAATGCTTTCGCATTTTGTTGCAGCTGCGCTTCAACCGCCTCCCTATGTTCAAGTCAGGTTCTAAAAATGATTGCCGTATTCGTAAATTGTGCCACTATTTTGGCAGGCTGTATCGTTGGCCTTTTGTTCGCAAAAAAAATCCCCCAGAAAGTCACTGACTCAATCCAGCTGGCCTGCGGTCTCGTCTCATTCGTAATGGGCGTCCAGATGTCCTTTAAGTATCAGAATGTCGTATACCTGGCCCTGGCATTGATTCTGGGCGGAATCGTTGGCACCTTGCTCGACATCGACGGAAAAATCCTGCAATTTGGAAAGTTTCTTGAACGAGTGTTTATGAAGAAAAATGCTGATGTTGGCGAGAGGGGGATAGGGAGCGACGGCGAAGCCGGCAAAACTCACGAGGGGAGTTTCTTCGCTTCGCTCGAGCGAGTCTCGGCGAAGGCTGAGCCTGAGCCGCGGAGTCAGGATGGGGCGTTGCGGGGTGTCCCCGCAGAGGGGGTAGGCGGAAATGGCGAAGCCATTGCAGCCGAGGGGGAGACTTCCCCCTCCTTTGAGAAAGGCCGGCCTCAGAAGAACTTTGCCTATGCCTTCCTTAACGCCTCGGTGCTTTTTTGCGTGGGAGCAATGGCGATTGTAGGCAGTTTTAAGGCCGGAATTGAGCATGATTATTCCATTATATTCCTCAAATCGATTCTGGACGGCTTTATTTCGATTGGATTTGCAGTGGCAATGGGTGTGGGAACAGCTTTCAGCGTTATCGCCATATTTTTCTATCAGGGCTCCCTCACTTTGCTTTCAGTTTTGATTGCCCCTTATGTGAGCGAGCAGATGATTGCGGAGCTTACAGGGAGCGGCGGTGCCCTCATCATCCTGATTGGAATCAATCTTATGGGAATCAAAAAAGTGAAGACGGCCAATTATCTTCCGGCAGTGCTTTTCAGCGTGATTTTCGTGCTTTGCCAGCCTTATGTTAAGAATTTGCTGTCTATATAAAAATTCTGCTTTTTTTTGGATTTTTCCCTTGAATTCTCTTTTGTTGTCATTTATACTGATTTTATAATTATAATCCCTTGCCACAGGAGGAAAAAATGGCAAAAGTAGAGCTTAAGGGCGTAACAAAAGTTTACGACGGCAATGTTTTGGCTGTAGAAAAGTCAAACGTAACAATCGAAGACCGCGAATTCTGTGTATTCGTAGGTCCGTCTGGATGTGGTAAATCAACTACACTCCGCATGGTCGCAGGTCTTGAGGACATCACTGAGGGTGAGCTTCTCATCGACGGTGAGCTCATGAACGATGTTCCGCCAAAAGACCGCAACATCGCAATGGTATTCCAGAACTATGCTCTTTACCCGCACATGACCGTATTCGACAACATGGCATTCGGTCTCAAAATCCGCAAAGAGCCAAAAATCGAAATTCAGCGCAAAGTCGAAGAAGCTGCAAAAATGCTCGACTTGACTCAGTACCTTGACCGAAAACCAAAGGCACTTTCTGGTGGTCAGCGTCAGCGTGTTGCTGTAGGACGAGCAATCGTTCGTTCTCCAAAAGTATTCTTGTTCGACGAGCCTCTTTCTAACCTCGACGCAAAACTCCGTGTTACAATGCGTGGTGAGATTTCTTCACTCCATCACCGCTTGCAGGCAACAATGATTTATGTTACCCACGACCAGGTTGAAGCTATGACCATGGGTACAAAAATCGTCGTTATGTCTGAGAAACGAATCCAGCAGATTGGTGAGCCATTGTATCTTTACAACCACCCGATCAACAAATTCGTTGCAGGCTTCATCGGTACACCACCAATGAACTTCTTCAAACTCAAGATTGAGGAAAAAGACGGAAAAGTCGTTGCAAACGAAGGTTCATTCACTCTCGTTCCAACAGAAGACCAGCAGAAACATCTCAAGGCTTATGTCGGAAAAGAAGTTACATTCGGTATCCGCCCGGAGGACTTGCACTATCAGGCTGCTCCTGCTGCTGAGAACAACATGCAGGTTAAAGTCACAAACAAAGAGCCTCTCGGTGCTGAAACACATGTATTCGTACAGGTTAAGGACGCAAACATCGTAGCAAAAGTTGCTCCAGAAGTTGTAGTCCAGCTTGGCGACACCATCAACTTCACACCAGACATGGCACGCGCAAAATTCTTCGACCTCGAAACAGAAATCAACATCTGTGAACCAGAGATCGAGAAGAAGTGGTAGTGAGCCGGTCGCGATAGCGAACAAACTCACGAGGTGAGTTTCAAGGCGAGTCTCGTCCGAAGCTGTGCTTCGGGCGCGGAAGCGAACAACGGCGTAAACTAGCCTCAAATATCACTAAATCCCCTGCAAGTTTTTCTTGTAGGGGATTTTTTTTGACAGAAGATTTTTTTTTCCTGCTCTCTGTGTACTCTGTGAGAAATTTTTGATAAAATCCAATCCATGAAAAAATCTTCCGTAGTAATCTATAAAAATCTTCCTGCCCTTGTAGGCGAGCGGGATGGTGATAAATATCTTGTAAGCTGGTGCGTCTCTCGTGCCACAGCCAGCGGAAAAAAGGCCGTTTATGCAAGCCAGAAAGTCCGTGAAAAGGATGTGATTGTTTTGTGCGAGAGCGAGGCTTCTTCTGTTGATGCCCTGCTTGATTTTGCGGAAACGGCTCTGGCTGAGAATTCCGAGGTAAAGGCTCAGATTTCCGAAACACACGAACTTTTGCTGAGCGACGATGAGACAGCCGTGGCTGAGCAAAGTTTTTCTGACCTGGCATCTCTTATCCGTGGTGAGCTTAAGGCCAACGAGTCCTGGGGGCTTTATTCTGCCCTAAAATCCTCTTTTGGATTTGAAGAAATCCTTCGTGACGGGCAGATTTTCTTTATTCCTCGTTCAATAGAAAAAATCGATGAGCTGAAAAACAAGGCTTATGAAAAGGAGCATGCAGAAGAAATCCGTGCGGCCTTCATCGAGCGTCTTAAAGCAAAAAATCTTCTTCCCGAAGACTCAAAATATATGGGTGATGTTGAGGCTTTGGCTCTCGGCACCACTGACAAAAGCAAGACCATGAAGGATGCGGGCTTTAAGGAAACTCCTGAAAAGGCTCACAAGCTTCTTCTTGACACAAAAATCTGGGACATCACCCGGAATCCTTACCCTGTCCGCCTGGGCCTGAGCGCAAAAAGTGCCACAGTTTCCCTGGGAACTCCGCCTGAAGAAGAGAGAATTCGCCTTCCGGGCGTGTCTTATGCCATCGACAGCGAGTGGTCAACTGACCCTGACGATGCTATTGCATATGACGGTGAGTTTTTGTGGGTGCATATTGCTGACCCTGCCTGCTTTGTCAGTCCTGATTCTGAGATTGACAAGGTTGCCCGGGGACGGGGGGCGACCCTTTATCTTCCTGAGGGGGCAGCCCGAATGCTTAGCGAGGACTGTCTTGAAGATTATGCCCTGGGGCTGCGTGAAGAGAGCCGGGCTTTGAGCTTTAAAATCAAGCTGAACGAAAACGGAGACCTTGAGGACTGCGAGGTTCTTCGTACCATTGTCGATGTAAAGCGGCTCAGCTACAAAAAGGCCGACGAGCTGAAGGACACTCCAGAACTGAAGCCTCTTTTTGACATTGCCCGCC
>DGTW01000348.1 GCA_002393835.1 Treponema sp. UBA4326 | reverse complement strand
ACCAACATGAACTGGTCTGAGACATACACAGCCTTGCAGCAGAATACAGTTGAAGGTCAGGAAAACCCGCTTCCTTCTATCGCTTCGGCTTCGGTTCAGAGCGTTCAGAAATATATTTCGCTCTGGAATGCCTACTACGACTGTCTTTTCTTCTGTATGAACGGTGATGTTTACAATTCTTTGACCGACGAGCAGAAACGCATTGTCGATGAGAACGCCCAGAAAGCCGTTGACTATGAGCGGGCAATCAACCGCTACGAGTGCGGCGAGCTGATAAAGGATTGGAAAGCAAACAATATTATTTCAGTAGTCGAAACCGAAGAAATTGACACGGAAAGCTTTAAAAAAGCCACTTCTGGCGTTGCGGACTGGTACAAAAAACAGCTTCTTGCCAACGGTCACGACGCCGCTGCCGTCGAAAAGCTGATTAAGGCTTTTACGGAGTAAGTAAAGCGTAAAAACTGAGAGCTGATCCTTGCTGAGATTTTCAGCAAGGGTCAGTTCAGATTGCTGACTTGTCAAAAAATTCCCCCCGGTTTATCACGGTTTTCTTTCAGTTCCCGTAAAAAATCAAACTTTCTCCGTAAGAAAATCAACTTTTCCCCACTTCCATCCGCCATTCCGCAAGCAAAATCCTAAAAATTTCAAAAAAAATTCCTAAATATTTCTATTCAAAAAGCTATCTGACGGGCTTATTATAATCATCGTAATGAGGGGGATTCAGTTTGAAATCAACTCTCACATCTAAAAAAGGAGGTTTCTTAGATGAAAAAAATAATCGCATGTTTAATGGCACTATTGTGTCTCACCTCGGTCTTTGCGGCTAAAAAATCAAAAAAAGCTGCTGACGGAAAAATCAAGATTGGCATCATCAACAACCCGCCATCAGAGTCCGGCTACCGTGCTGCCAATGTCAAGGACTTTGAGACAGTCTTCACTTCTGACAAATATGATGTAAAGACTTTCTACAGCCTTAAGAACGACGAGCAGTTGAACGCCGCCTCTCAGTTCATCACGGACGGAGTTGACTACATTCTTCTTTCTGCCGCCGCTACTGACGGTTGGGAAAAAGTCCTCAAGAACGCCCAGAAAAACGGCATCAAAGTATTCCTGTTCGACCGAATGATCAATGTAAAGGACAAGTATTACGAAGCCGCTGTCGTTTCTGACATGCCAAAAGAGGGCGACACTGCCGTAGCATGGCTTAAATCACTCAACCTTCCTGAATACAAAGTAGTTCACATCCAGGGTGCTATGGGTTCAGACGCTCAGATCGGACGAACAAAGGCTTTGGACGCAGAATTCAAATCAGGAAAAATGAAGAAAGTCGTTCAGCAGACAGCAACATGGGACGAAGCAGAGGCAAAGAAAATCGTTGAGGCTGTCATCAACTCAAAAGAGGACTTCAATGTTATCTACGCTGAGAATGACGGTATGGCAAAAGGTGCTGTTGCAGCTTTGGATGAAGCCGGCATTACACACGGCGTTAACGGAAAAGTCGTCGTAATGGGCTTTGACTGCAACAAATGGGCTTTGCGTGAGCTTCTTGCTAAAAACTGGAACTATGATGGTCAATGCTCACCATTCCAGGCAGCTGTTATCGAAAAAATGATTTCTACTGGAATAATCCCGTCAAAGAAAGTAATTTCTGACGAAAAGGGCTTCGACGCACGAACAATCACACAGGCTGACATCGACAAATACGGTCTTGGTGACTAATTTCCGTCATCAATTCTTGTCTGCTTTTACGGCGTAAAGTGCCTTCGTGCATATTTTACGCCGTTTTTTTTAGGATTTAATAATGGAAAATAACGATATTGTTTTGTCACTGCGAGGAATTTCCAAGATTTTCCCAGCCGTAAAAGCCCTGCAAAATGTTGACTTTACGCTGCGGGAATCAGAAATTCACGCTCTCATGGGAGAAAACGGAGCCGGAAAATCGACTCTGGTAAAAGTCATTACAGGCGTTTACACAAAAGACTCAGGCGAAATCAGAATCGCGGGGAATGACGGTCCTGTGAATATCCGTTCCCCTCAGGATGCCCAGAATCTCGGCATCTCCACAGTTTATCAGGAAGTAACCCTCTGCCCTAACCTTACCGTTGCGGAAAATCTTTACATAGGACGGGGAAACTATAAATTCATCAACTGGAAGGCTCAGGAAAAACGAGCCACAGAGCTTTTAAAGCAGCTGAACATTCCGGCCCGTGCAAATCAGCAGCTGGGCACATGCTCGCTTGCCGTTCAGCAGATGGTTGCCATTGCCCGCGCCGTTGACATGGACTGCAAGGTTCTGATTCTCGACGAGCCGACTTCTTCCCTGGACGAAAATGAAGTTGAGCTTTTGTTCACCTTGATGCGGGTCTTGAAGAGCCACGGTGTCGGAATCATCTTCATCACCCACTTCCTTGAGCAGGTTTACGAAGTCTGCGATAAAATCACAGTTTTGCGCCACGGCGAGCTGGTGGGCGAATACAGCGTAAAAGAGCTGCCCCGGGTCAAACTGATTTCGGCAATGCTCGGAAAAGAAGCCGAGGACATGACCAACCTGATGAACATGAAGCGGGCACTGCCGGAGACAGAAGTTATCTACGAGGCGACTGACCTTGCCACAACAGAGGGAATCCAGCCCTTCGACTTTAACATCCGAAAGGGTGAAATCAACGGCTTTACAGGCCTCTTAGGCAGCGGCCGAAGCGAAAGCGTAAGGGCCATTTTTGCCGCAGACAAGGTTACGGGCGGCAAAGTCAGGGTTATGGGAAAGGAAGTTAAAATCACAAACCCAAAAGATGCCATGAAAAACGGAATCGCCTATATCCCTGAGAGCCGAAGGCGTGACGGCATCATCGGTGATTTGTCGGTAAGGGAAAACATGATTCTTGCCCTGCAGGTCTTAAGGGGATTTTTCCACCCCATTTCCAGGGCAGAATCCGAAAAAATGGCGGACGAATACATCAAGCTGCTTGAAATAAAAACGGCTTCCAAAGAAACACCCATTAAGCTGCTTTCGGGCGGCAACCAGCAGAAAGTTATCCTTGCCCGCTGGTTCTTGACCCACCCAAAATACATGATTCTTGACGAGCCGACCCGTGGTATCGATGTCGGAACGAAGATTCAGATTCAGAAACTTGTGCTGGAACTTGCCAGGCACGAAAAGAGCGTCACCTTCATTTCTTCGGAAATTCCTGAGATGCTTTCGGTCTGCCAGCGCCTGATTGTCATGCGGGACAGAAAAATCGTGGGCGAGCTTAAGGGCGAAGAGCTGAGTCAGGATGTAATCATGCAGACAATTGCGGGAGGAAAAGCAAAAAATGAATAAAATAGCGAATCAAATCAAAAAAGTTTTCCAGTCGCAGCTCGCAATCCCGATTGTAGCCCTGCTGATTCTGGTCATTTTCAATCTTTTCCGTGATCCCTCTTTCTTTTCAATAACGATAAAGAGCAACAATCTCGGAAACACCGTCCTTTCCGGAAACCTGGTCAGTATTCTGAACGGAGCGAGCGAGCTTGTGATTCTTTCAATCGGCATGACTCTGGTGACTTCCGCAACCAGGGGACAGGATATTTCCATCGGTGCAGCGGCGGCAATAGCAGGCTCGGTTTTCGTAAAAGTCCTTAGAGCGGGTACAATCAATCCCGGAACGATTTTTGCGGCTTTGATTCTTGCCTGTATCGTCGCAATCATCTTTTGTCTCTTCAACGGACTTTTAATCGCAAAGTTCAATATTCAGCCTATGATTGCCTCGCTGATTCTCTACACGGCAGGCCGTCCAATCGCCTACTGGATTAACGGTGGCGCGACCCCAAATGTGGAAAGCCCCCTCCTCACCTACATCGGAGGCTTTATCCCCCACATCGCCATTCCAACCCCGATTCTTGCCGTAGTCGTCTTTATCCTGCTGATTAACCTTCTTCTCAAAAAGACAACCCTCAGCCTTTACATTCAGTCTGTCGGCATAAACGAGGGGGCGGCGAAACTCAACGGAATCAATCCGGTAATCTGGAAGCTGGTGGTTTTCGTAATTCTGGGCGTATGCGTAACAATCGCAGGCTCCATCAATGTCTGCCGGATCGGACTCATTAACCACGAGACAATTTTGCTCGACATCGAGATGGACGCAATCCTTGCTGTGGCAATCGGCGGAAACTCCCTGGGCGGCGGAAAATTCAAGCTTTCCGGCTCAATCCTGGGCGCCTACATCATTCAGGCTCTCACAATCACCCTCTATGCGATGAAAGTTTCCTCAACGGCGGTCAAGGCTTACAAGGCAATCGTCATCATCATCATCGTTGTGGCAGGCTCACCGGTCGTAAAGGCATGGCTGGGAAAACTCAAAAACAAGATTCTGGAAAAAAGAGCGGCAACAGTAAAAGTGGAGGCTAAATAATTATGGCAAACATCATGCAAACCTTGCAGAATTTCAATCCTTTCGCAAAAGGAAAAAACAGGCAGCCACTTTCAAACACTACCCTGCTCCTGACAATTACAGTCTGCACCTTCGTGGGTATGTATCTTCTGGCCATGCTGATTTGGGGAGGCGGATTTTTGAACCCCCAGCAGTTCCTGGACCTTTTCAACAACAACGCTTATCTGATTGTCGTGGCCTGTGGTCTTACAATCGTAATGATTACGGGCGGAATCGACATTTCTGTAGGCGGCTCTGTGGCACTCATCACCATGGCTTCGGTCGTCTTTATGGAAGACCACAATGGCGGAATCCTAAGCTCAATCGTAATCGCACTGGGAATCGGACTTTTGATGGGCCTGATTCAGGGATATTTTACGGCTTATCTTAAAATCCAGCCCTTCATCGTAACCCTGGC
>DGTW01000178.1 GCA_002393835.1 Treponema sp. UBA4326 | reverse complement strand
AAAGTAGCGTGCGATTTGTGCTACGGCTTCAGTCTTTGCCGTCTGCTCTGAATCCGCCCGACCTCTTTGTGCGATGTACTGCGTTTCTGGGTAAACAGTGCGATAATCTGTCATCCAATCCGGAATCGACCCGCTTCCCGCAGTGCTGGCACACCCGGCAAGCAAAACTATAGAAACAAACAAGAGCAAAACCGTTGTCAAAACCGCAAAAATTAAAAACAGATATTTTTTCATGCCGCCTCCTCGTCCAAACTTCCCTAGAATTTGTTAATTATCATACGCTTTTAGCACATGAAGATTTAAGCGTATTTACATTTTAATTTGCTAATAACGAATTGTCAAATTATTTTATACGCTGATAGCATATTACCTATGGATTTAAGGCAGGTTTTCATAAACAATCTGAAGAAATATCGAAAAGAACAGAAGTTATCACAAATGAAGCTTGCTGATTTATGCGGAACTTCGGCCAGTTACATTGGCGAAATTGAAATCGGCAAAAAGTTTCCTTCCATAGAAATGATTCAGAAATTTTCCGAAGCAATGAATATTCAGCCATACAAACTTTTGATGACCGAAAATGATTTTTTTGCGCCTGTTTTAATTCAAGATAAAAAACTGAAGTTGATAGAAAAACTCCAACACTCAATTCAAGACATTATTGAACAAGAAGAATTCTAATTTTTTTATTTTATGAAATAGTACGGGGCGTTAGTTTCAACGGACATGGAAATCAAGTTTTAGAATCTAAGAAATTTCACTTTTTTCAAAAAATTTTCGCTCATTGTTGCCGAAAACCGAATTTCTTTCGCTATATATATATACAGAGAAAAGGCTAGGACTTTTCTCACGAATCATTAAACACGGAGGCAAAAATGTCTGAAGCAACAACGAATACAGCGGAAGAAAACTGGGAATCGCTTACGCTGGCGAACAATTTTATCTTTTGTAAGGTCATGGAAAACAATCCCGACCTCTGCAAGCATCTTCTGGAGCTGCTCCTGCACATTGAGATTGACCATCTTGAGCCGCCACAGGCAGAGAGGACCTTTCAGGAATCAATCTCCTCAAAGGGCGTGAGGTTTGATGTCTATGCGAAATCGGAGAACCGGATTTTTGACATCGAAATACAGACCGTCAAGAAAAAGAACCTGCCGAAGCGCGCAAGGTACTATCAGTCTGTCATCGATGTCAGCAACCTGAATTCCGGCGTGAACTACAAGAACCTGAAGGACACTTATGTAATCTTCATCTGTCTGATGGATGTATTCGGCAAAGGGCTGCCTGTGTACAGTTTTGAGAATATCTGCGCCGAAGACAGTGTGACAAAACTTGACGACAGGGCATTCAAAATCTTTTTCAATGCGGAAAACTGTGATAAGATAGAATCAGAGGAAGAGAGAGCCTTCTTCAATTTTCTGAAGGGCAAGAGCGCTGACGACAGTTTCACAAGGCACCTTGAGGAAAAGGTCTCTCTGGCAAAAAAGAATTTGGAATGGAGAAACCAGTATATGACTTTCAAGGAACAGTTCTGTGAAGAGATAGAGGAAGCAAGAGAGGAAGCAAGAGAAGAGGCTTTAGAAGAACGCTCGATTGAAAATGCAAAAAATATGCTCAAAATGAATCTCGGAACCATTGAACAAATTTCAAAAGCCGTATCTCTTCCACTGGAACAAGTTATGGAGATTGCGGAAAAATTGAAAGCTGAAAAGGTTCAATAATAAATTGGTGATTTATGATATAATTCATTCGGTAATTTTCAACTTTCAATTTACAAGAGGTACAAATCATGGCATTACAAGGATATATTCATCAGTTAGAGTCTTTCGGATGTGCCGACGGGCCAGGCTCACGCTTTATCATTTTCTTTTCAGGCTGTCCTTTCCGCTGCCTTTACTGCCACAATCCTGACACCTGGGAAATGACTAAAGGAAAGCTCTACACAGCCGACGAGCTTCTGGACGAGGCTGAGGATTGCCGGGATTTCTGGGGCAAAAAGGGCGGAATCACGGTCTCTGGCGGAGAGCCTCTCGCTCAAATCGATTTCTTAATAGAGCTTTTTACAAAGGCAAAAGAGCGCAACATCAACACATGTATCGACACGGCGGGCGGCCCTTTCAAAAAAGAAGGCGAATGGTTCGAGAAATTCAAGAAGTTAATGGAAGTAACTGACATTCTTCTCGTAGACATAAAGCACATAAATGAAGAAGAGCACAAAAAACTCACCGGCTGCACGGGAAAAAATGTCAGGGAAATGTTCGCCTACCTTGACGAAATCAAAAAGCCAATCTGGATCCGTCATGTCTTAGTTCCTGGAATCACCGACAACGACGAATATCTAGAACAGACAAGGGATTTTATCCGCACACTGAGCAATGTCGAGCGGGTCGAAATTCTGCCTTATCACGGCCTTGCAATCACCAAGTATAAAGATTTGGGCATTCCCTACCCTCTCGAAAAAACCGAAAGTCCTACGGTGGAGCGGGTGGAAAATGCACGAAAGATTCTTGAATGCGAAAAATACACGAAATGGAAAAATTAATTCGGCTGCATGGAGGCAGCCACAAAGCAAAGTGAGAACTTCGTCTGAAGTTCTCAGCGGGTTTCGTGAGGCAGGGAGGCCGAACGAATACCCCGAGTGCGACAAATACACTGCTTGGAAAAACTAATCCGGCTGCATGGAGGCAGCCGCAAAGCAAAGTGAGAACTTCGTCTGAAGTTCTCAGCGGGTTTCGTGAGGCAGGGAGGCCGAACGAATACCCCGAATGCGAAAAATACACCGCTTGGAAAAACTAACTCGGCTGCATGGAGGCAGCCGCAAAAAAAAATCGGGAAAATATAAGATTTTTTTGACAAAAACTAAAAAAACAGAAGAATTTATTTGAGTAATCTTGTATCTAATGTTAAAATAAACTTATATGAGGTTAAACACAACATCACAGACAAGACGAATAATTCAATTGGTTCTCTGTTGCATCGGCAGCTTGATATGTCTCATAGGTATTACTAAGCTGGGTTTGTCCCGCCAGCAAATTTTTCAAATCGCAGGCTTTTCCCTGCCCAAGGTCAGCCTTCAGGGGCTTTTGTCCTCAATCACTATGTTCTGCTGTATTCTCATGGTTTTTATCCATTACAGCCACGGAAGCAAGGCGGCGACCTTCATAATTTTCTTCTCGCTTATTTCAAGTACCAGTGCTATTTTTAGAAGCCACTCGTTAAGCGCTCTTCCAGGCGTAATTTCTCCTATTGTCTCTCTTACATCAATTCTGATCATATATCATTTCTACAAGAAAAGCACCATCAACTCTTATACAGATTTAATCACGGGACTCAAAAACCGAAGGAAATTTCTGGAAGAACTGCAAGACAGAATCTGTTCCCAGAAAGAATTCCAGATTGCCTGTCTCGAAATAGAAGACTTCAAGCAGCTAAACGATATTTACGGAATTCAAGTCGGTGATTACATACTCAAAGAATGTGCAAAAGAACTCAAAAAAAGCCTTGGCAAAAAAAACAGCCTTTTCAAGATAACTGGGGCTATTTTCACCATAATTTTTGACGGAGAATGTGATGCAGAGGAACTTCTCTTCGAGGCAATAAAACCTAAGAATTTCCCGCTTCCGCTTGAAAACGACAAAAAAACAGATAATCACCGCACAACCGTCATCAGCTTTGCGGCAGGAATTGCAAGATATCCCGAACATGGCACTGATGACAAGCAGCTTTTCAAAAAGGCTGACATTGCCCTTGCCTACGCAAAGAAATCTTCTGTCAGCAAGCTTTGCACCTATACCGAAGAGCTGGAGCTTGCAGAAATAAAACAAAAAGAAGCGGAGGCTCTTATCCGAGAAAGCCTTGAAAATAACTACTTTTATCTGGTCTATCAGCCACAGTTCACCATTGCTGACAAAAAGTTGCGTGGCTTTGAAACCCTGATTCGCTGCAAAAAACCAGACGGCTCAATCGTAAGCCCTGCCCTTTTCATTCCGGCAGCAGAAAAATCAAACCTGATTCTAAAAATCGACGACTATGTTCTCAAACGCGCCATGAAGGAATTCAAGCCTGTACTGGAAACCAAGGGTGAAAACTACATCATTTCAATAAATGTCTCGGCCAAAAACATTGGCATGGAAGACTTTTCAAGTCGGGTCAAGGCCATAATCGCAGAAACAAATTTTCCGCCCAAATGTCTCGAAATTGAAATCACCGAGTATTCCCTTGCTGAGTCCCTGGCAACGACAATCAAGAACATCAACGATTTGAGGACCATTGGCGTCAAAATCGCCCTCGATGACTTCGGAACCGGCTACACTTCAATAGCCCAGCTTATGAACCTTCCGATAAACCTGCTAAAAATCGACAAGAGTCTCATTGACAATATCGAAAGCAACTCAAACATCCGCGATTTGGTTGATTCCGTCATTTACATGGGTCACATAATGAACTGCGAGGTTATATCAGAAGGCGTAGAAAACGAGCAGCAGATTGGCGTTTTAAAAGCCCACAAGTGCGACTTCGTTCAGGGCTTTGTCTGGGGCAAGCCGGTCTCATTTAATGATGCGGTAAACTTCATTAATTAGGCTATTTTTTCCATCCATCGGCAAGTTTTTTTGCTTCCTCGTAGGGATTTTCGGCTCCTGCAACAGCGGAAACCACAAAGAAACCGCCGACTCCAGTGGCCTTTAGCGGGGCGATGTCATTCAATTTTACGCCGCCACCAACGACAACCGGAATAGGGCTTTTCGCTCCAAGCTCTGCCAGTTCTTCAAAAGTCTTTGTTATCACCTTTCCGTTTTCGTCCATGCCACAGTCAGGTTTTGTTGCCGTCTCATGGACTGGGCCGGCTCCAAAATAGTCAATCAGGCTTACATCAGCCTTCTGAACATATTCAATCAAATCTTTTGTAGGGGCAGAAAGGCCGATGATGGCATCTTTTCCAAGGAATTTTCTGCATATTGAAACCGGAATGTCGCTCTGACCCACATGAAGTCCGTCAACCTTAATTCCCATTTCACGGGCGGCAAGCACGATGTCAAGTCGGTCATCTACAAGCAGGGCAACACTGTCTGACTTTCCCAATTTTGCGATTTCCTGAGCAGACTGACGACAATCCTCAATCATTTCAAGGGCAGAGGCCGTTTTTGAGCGGATTTGAATGCAGGTAAAGCCGGCTCTGACTGCATCAGAAACAATTTGTGCGACAGGTCGGCCGTTGGTGTTTTCACGACCAAGAACAAGGTATGCACTTATATCAACTTTCATTTTGATTTCCTTCTATTTTAAATGCTCTTCAAGTCTTTCTAATTTTCCGCTCATGGTGTCTTTGTAGCCCGGGCGGATATCCATTTTAAGCACGACTTCAGTGCGGATTCCCTTTTCAGCAAGGACAAAAGTGGCTTTTTTGACGACTTCCATTACCTCGTCATATTCACCTTCAATTTCAGTGAACATTGAAGAAGTTTTGTTGGGAAGACCAGACTCCCTGATTACTTTTACGACCTCGGCAACATCTGCCGAAAGCTCGTCGCCAGTTCCAACCGGAGCAATGGCAAGGGCTATCAATGTATTCATTTTTTACTCCTATTTGACGGTGAATTGATTGTTGGCAACATCATCTGATGAGGCAAGATAAAGCTCGTCAAGGAAGGCAACCTGGAATGAAGCCGGTGCCTTTACCTTAGATTCGGCCCGCTTTCCTGCAAGATTGTAAATTTGAGTGGCAGTGAGGGCTGCGATAAATGGAGAAGCGACAGAGGCATAGACAGCACAAACACCGCCCAAGGAACAGCCCGAGCCTGTGATTTTTTCCATGAAGTGAGAGCCACCTTTGCTGTAGACGACATTTTTTCCGTCAGTAACAAGGTCTTCGATTCCGCTTACTGCAACAGCTCCTCCCAGACCGCCTCGCTTTTCGTTGATGTAAGAAGCCAGGGCTTTTGCGGCATTTTCGGCATCACTCACGCTGTCAACGGTGTCAACGCCCTTGGGACCTGAAGACTCTGAACCGACATCAAGATTCCAGAGTTTTGCCAGGGCAATTACTTCTGAGGCATTTCCACGGACAATTGACGGCGGAAAGTCCTTGAAGCCGGAGAGAAGCTTTGTGCGAAGGGAACCGATTCCAATTCCAACTGGATCCAAAACCCAGTTTTTTTTGAGCTCAAAAAGGCGTTTTGCAGTACGGGGCAATGTCTCTTCGTAAACAGGGAACATGGTACCTGCATTGATGTAAATAGCGCCACCAATTTCAGAGACAAATTCGCCCTCATCCGGGAGGTAGACCATGGCAGCTGAGCCTCCAACTGCAATCTGGGCGTTTGCCACAAAATTAATGGTAACGGTGTTTGTGATTGATGGCGCAAGCGGTTTTTGTGCCCTTACAGCTTCGACAGCGGCCTTGATTTGTGATTTGATTTCGTTTTCGGTCATTTTTAACTCCTTATTTTTAGATTCAGGAAGTTGACCGCATCGTCTGAAAAAGAAAAACTCTCCGAGGGGAGAGCCTGCAATTTTAAATGGTACAGTGCTTCCTTCGTCGGTATTAACCGGACAGGTTCAAAGGGTTTTGCGTCGTTACGCTATCTCAACTCGTTAGGAAAATCCGTCGAGTTCCCCTGCAATGAAGATATAATAGGCTAAAAAGAGATTTTAGACAAGTTCCAAATGAAGAAAAAACTTTTTCCTCTTGCAAATTTTTTTTAAAATCATTATTTTTTGAAACACATAAAATTCACCGGGGGCACCACGGGAACTAAAGGAGGCGTCACATTATGAGTGTGATGAAAACTGCTTTAACAATCGCAGGAAGTGATTCTTGCGGAGGCGCTGGAATCCAGGCGGACATCAAGACGATGACGATGAACGGAATTTACGCAATGAGCGCCGTCACCGCTTTGACCGCACAGAACACAACCGGCGTTACGGGAATTCAGGAAGTTTCAGCAGAATTCCTAAAAAAACAAATAGAAGCCGTCGTCACGGATATTTTTCCGGATGCGGTAAAGACAGGTATGGTCGCATCTACCGAGCTTATCAAAACGATAGCGGCCTGCATCAAACAATTTTCCCTCAAAAACATTGTCGTTGACCCTGTAATGGTCGCAACAAGCGGGGCGAAACTCATCAGCGAAGAGGCAATCGAAAGCCTAAAAAAGGAACTCTTGCCACTGGCCACGGTCATTACACCCAACATTCCGGAAGCTGAGGTTCTGCTTGAAAACTCTGGCCTCTCAGAACTGGACTCAAAAAGCCTTAAAATCACCAGCGACTTTGAGATGGAGGAAGCTGCCCGCAAAATCCACGAAGAATTCGGCTGTTCGGTTCTCATCAAGGGTGGCCACAATGTAAACGATGCCAGCGATTTTCTCTACGGGAAAAAAGAAAATGGTCAAGTTGTCGCAAAATGGTTCAGAGGCAGGAGAATAGCGAATCCAAACACCCACGGAACCGGCTGCACCCTTTCAAGCGCAATCGCATCAAACCTTGCAAAAGGCGACAGTCTTGAAGATGCCGTTTCCAAGGCCAAAGAATACATTTCTGGCGCACTCGAAGCAGGACTAGATTTAGGCAAAGGCTCAGGCCCGATGATGCACAACTTCGTATTAACTCGAAAATACTAAAAATCATGCTCCCATCGGGAACGCGCCAGCAAACATCGCTGTGAGCAAAGCTCAGGCGAGTTTAACGCACAAAGTGCTAAGCGCAACCCCGATTCCGCATGCTTTTTATCATTTGCTATTTATTACTCTTACATAAAACAAGGAAATTATCATGGAAAATAAAGGAACATCTGTCTTTAATAACGCTTTAATTTGGTTTGGAGCCGGCGTTTCCATCGCGGAAATCATTACTGGCACTTATTTTGCCCCGCTGGGCTTTAGCCGGGGACTGGCGGCAATTCTTATTGGTCATGTAATCGGCTGTGCCCTCCTCTTCTTTGCAGGCTATATCGGCGGAATCGCGCGAAAATCTGCCATGGAGACGACAAAGTATAGCTTTGGCTCTTGGGGAAGCAAATTCTTCGCTCTTTTGAATGTACTTCAGCTCGTAGGCTGGACAGGCATTATGATTTATGACGGCTCACTTGCCGTAAACGAAATTTTTTCTTTCGGAAATTGGATTTGGGCAATCGTTATCGGTTTCCTCATCATTCTCTGGATTCTAATCGGAATCACGAACCTTGGAAAAATCAATGTAGTGACCATGAGCCTGCTCTTTATCCTAACCCTCGTTCTCTGCAAGATTATTTTCTTTGGTGAAAAAATTGCTGATTCTGCCCTTGAAGAGGCAATGTCTTTCGGAGCCGCAGTTGAGCTGGCTGTCGCAATGCCCCTTTCTTGGCTTCCCCTTATCTCGGACTATACAAAAGAATCTGAAAAGCCTTTCAAGGCGACACTTGTAAGTTCAGGCATTTACGGTATTGTTTCATGCTGGATGTACATCATCGGAATGGGAGCGGCTATTTTCACCGGCCAAAGCGACATAGCCCAGATTGCAGTAAAATCAGGCCTTGGAATTGTGGGACTTGTAATTATCGTGCTTTCAACAGTTACGACGACATTCCTGGACGCATTCAGCGCAGGAATTTCCGCAAAAACGGTCTTTGAAAAACTAGACGGCAAGTGGACGGCGGTTATCGTCGCCCTTCTCGGAACAGCAGGTGCCATTCTCTTCAACATGGACAACATCACTGACTTCTTGTATTATATCGGCTCAGTCTTTGCCCCGATGATTGCCATCTTGATTGCAGATTTCTTTATCGTAAAAAGAGATTCTTCCGAAAAAAAGCTGGATGTGGTAAAAATCGTCATTTGGCTGGCAGGTTTCGTTGCCTACAGACTTTTAATGCGAGTCGATTTCATTCTCGGCTGCACAATCCTAGACATGGCTATAACTTTTGCCCTGACCCTTCTCTGGGGAAAAGTCAATAAGACGAAAAATTAGCCTGATTCCTAGTGGCTTACGAGCCGTAAGTTGCAAGGATTTCTGAAAGCATGGGAATCAGCTGTTTTTTGCGGCTGACAACATCTTTCAGAAAATAAATATGCTCGTCCTGCTTTGGAAAATTCACAGCTGAAAGGAATTTTTCCTCAGCGGCGACCAGCATTACCGAAGAAAGACTTGAAATATCAGTTACCAAAAGGCTTGCAAACAATGCTCCGTGGCTTTTTCGGGCAATTTCAAGGTCATCAAGAAAGTCATTTTTTCTCTCCAAAACCTCGTCCGTGCCGTCTACCTCAATCTGACTGACGGTGAAAAGAATTCCATTTTCGTTGTATTCCTTCATGTCCTGATTGATGACTTCGTAAGAAGTTCGGCCTGAGATTCTGCTTCCAGCCTTTATGATTTCTTCACCAAGTTCCTCAATATTAAGAGAGGTGATTTTTGAAAGATAGCCTGCGATTTCAATGTCCGTTGGCGTTGTCGTTGCGCTTTTTAAGATGAGGGTGTCGCTTAAAATTCCGCAGAGGAGAAGGCGGGCAATATCAAGAGGAATTGCAAGTTTTTCGTCCTGAAAAAGCTTTGTGATGATTGTCGATGTTGAGCCAAGCGGCATATTGATGAAAGAAATTGGCAGTTTTGTGCTGAGACTTCCGATTCTGTGGTGGTCAACGATGTCAGTAATCTGGTAATTTTCGATTCCGTCCACGGCCTGAGTTCGCTCATTGTGGTCTACAAGGGCTATTTTGATTTTTGAGTCATGGTGAACATCAATTTCGCTGAGCATTCCCACGACTTTCCCTTCATCGTCAACTACAGGAAGAGTCTGGCTGGCCACTTCTTTTAACATGGGCATGATTTTTTGAATCGAGTCTTCAGGTTTGATTGGCCTGATTGTCTGATCGCTTAAAACCCGAACAGGAGTTGAGTAAAGAACCAGCATTGAAGTAGATGCCGTGTCGTATTTACTGATAATTATGCTGGTCCCGCTTTCTTTGGCCTTTTCAATGACTTCCTGACAAGGCTTGCGGCCTGCACTGAGTATGAGTGCCCTGACTTTTTTTTCGATGCAGAGCTTCTGGATGTCCTGGCGGTCTCCGGTGATGACAACCAGGCTTTCCTTATCTTTGTGGTCTTCCAGGGTCTTTGCGAAGGAATCAAGGCTTGATGAGCCTGAAATAATCGTGTAAGTATGAAGAACTTCCGCTTCATTTCCCTCGCAGACTGTTTTTCCACTCAAAGTTCGGCACATAAGGGAAACTGTGGTGACGACAGAAATGTGGTGCTCCGGCCTTAATATTCCAAAAATTTTCTTTGTATATGAATTGTAGTTTAATATAGCCTTGTAGTGGCCCTCATCATCGACAATTGGAAGGACTTTTCGGCCATGCTCACGCATAAAAGCTGAAGCCTCCCAAAATGGTGTCATTTGATTGAGGACATCAGCACTATCGCTCATGTAGTAGGCCACCCGAGGATTCATGTCTGGAATGAATTCGGGGGGAGTGATTCCGAATTTTTTGTAAATGTAATCGGTCTGGGGATTCAGCTTTCCGGCACGGCAAGCCTTGTAGTCACATTCTCCCCTGGCTTTTTTGAAGGCCGCATAAGCCGTAGCCGAAACCACCGAGTCAGTATCTGGATTTTTATGCCCGAAAATGAAGGTTGTCTTTTTCATGTTTATATCCAAAATGAATTATAACAAAAAAGCATGAGAATATAAATTCTTATCAACTAAAATTCAATCAGAATTTTTTCAAAAGCAAGTGAACATCTTTTTTGTAAACCTTTTTTTGCCCTTTTGTATTCAACATGAACAAGCCCCGCCTCTTCAAGGATAGCGACATTAGTAGCAGCCGAGGATCTTGGCAAATCAAGCCGTGAGGCAATTTCATTGATATTTAAATCCTTGTTTTTAAGAAGAGAAAGAATTGCAATACGAGGCGCTGAGGCCAAAGCATTTAACTTTTCGAGTTCTTTTTCAGGATGCACTATTAAAGTTGCCGCATTTTCAAGAGACATGAGATTTTCTCCCTTCCAAAAAAATCAGCTTAATAAATTTTACACTAGATTTATTTTAATATATTAAATACTTTTTAACTAAAATTCAATATGTTAAATTTTATTCAGTATGAAAGTTAAGATATTAATAAAATTAAGTATGTCTTTTTGGCAAAATGTAGAAAACGAACTGATTTATAAAAATATCAGCCGGAAAGAGTTGGCGGAGAAAGCATCTTTTGCTGTAAGTGGAATTTCTTTAGGACTAGCTCACAACAGCATTCCCAACGCAGATGTAGCAGTTCGTATCGCAGAAGTTCTAGATGTTTCAACAGAATATTTGGTAACTGGCAAAGAAAAAAATATAAGCTCAAAAGAAAATGCAGCCTTAATCCAGCATATAGTGAGCGATATGAAAAAACTCAGCCAGTATGACTTGGAGACTCTTGCTATTTTAGCAAAGCGCATGGCTAAAGACTGATGCCAATGATATTCATAATTCAATTGACATCAGATTATGGCTATATTCGCCCAGCTTTTTTAAGCACCGGCTCCATAGTTACATCCACGCCCAGTTTTTTGAAAATCTTTCGGTCTACCTCTGAAAGCATTACCGTGGTGTGAACCTGACAGCCGTTAAGACGAGGAAGCTGTTCCAAGGCTTTCTTGCAATTTTCGTTGGAAGGAGAAAGCATGGCCAGAGCTACGAGAACTTCGTCCGTGTGAAGGCGGGGATTGTTACCCTTAAGATAGTTGACCTTCATGTTCTGTATCGGCTCAATCATGTCCTTAGGAATGAGCTTTATCTTGTGGTCGATTCCAGCGAGGTGCTTGGTTGCGTTCAGGATGAGGGCCGCACAAGTACCCAAAAGGCTTGAAGTTTCGCTGGTGATAATCGTTCCGTCCTCAAGCTCGATGGCAGCAGCTGGAACGCCAGCCTTATTGCCCCTTTCGTTGGCAGGCACCACGACTTTTCTGTCTTCAACGGTGATTTTTGCCTGCTTCATAAGAAGGCCAATTTTATTGACTTCGTTTTCGCTGCCCTTATCCTCGATTAAATCATCAAGGGCTGTGTAATAACGGCGGATTATTTCCTGGTTTGAGGCTTCGCGGCAAGCTTCATCGTCGAAAATACAGTAACCGGCCATGTTAACGCCCATGTCTGTTGGTGACTTGTAAGGATTCTCGCCATAGATGCCCTCAAAAATTGCGTTAAGGACGGGGAAGATTTCGATGTCCCTGTTGTAATTTACGGTCGTCTCGCCATAAGCTTCCAGATGGAAGGGGTCAATCATGTTCACATCGTTTAAGTCTGCAGTGGCTGCCTCGTAAGCAAGGTTTACCGGGTGCTTTAACGGAAGGTTCCAGATTGGGAAGGTCTCGAATTTTGCATATCCAGCCTTTACGCCTCTCTTATGCTCCTGATAGAGCTGGCTCAAACAGACGGCCATTTTTCCGCTGCCAGGACCTGGAGCCGTTACGACAACCAGAGGCCGACTAGTCTCAACATAGTCATTTTTTCCGTAGCCTTCGTCTGAATCAATCAAAGAAACATTCTGTGGATAGCCTTCGATAAGATAGTGATAGTAGCAGTTTATGCCCATTCTTTTGAGCTTATTTCTAAATGCCTTGGCACTTTCCTGACCTTTAAAATGAGTGATAACCACGGATCCGACCATGAGGCCCAGATTCTGAAATTCGTCCCTGAGGCGGAGAACATCTTTGTCGTAGGTAATGCCAAGGTCTCCACGAACCTTATTTTTTTCGATGTCAACTGCACTGATTACGATGACAATTTCTGCCATGTCAGCCAGTTGCATGAGCATTTTTAGTTTTGAATCGGGCTGAAAGCCGGGGAGAACGCGGCTGGCGTGAAAATCATCAAAAAGCTTGCCGCCAAATTCCAGATAAAGTTTATTGCCGAACTTGGCAATCCTTTCCTTAATGTGCTCAGACTGTATTCTGAGGTATTTTTCATTATCAAATCCGTTCTTCATAACGGAATTTAATTATATAGTATTGGTGAAAAAAAATAAACCATGAATTGCGGAGGAGACAGGAAATTCCTTGCAAACCCCTACAAATTCAACATGCAAAATATAGAAATCGAACTCCCCAATGCGAAGTGCCACAAAAATTAACCTGAGAAATAAGATGAATTTTTGTGGCAAAGCTGATGGATTCAATTATTTTCTTCCGTAGTAAGTCAGAGAAAGCATTGTCAAATCATCGAACTGAGGGGCATCACCGACAAAACGGTCAACTTCCCGGCGGATAATCGGAAGAAGCTCTTTGGGCTTGGCATCAGGATTTATATTGAGCGCCTTTTCCAGCCTGTCAAGCTCAAACAATTCATTGTTGGCATTTGTCGCCTCAGGAACGCCGTCCGTATAAACGAAAATCGTTGCGCCTGGCTCCAGCTGAATTTCATATTCCTTGTATTTTGAGCCTTCAAGACCGGCAAGAACGAAGCCATGAGAATCTTTCAAAAGCTCGAACTTCTTGCCTGGCTGGCGGATTGCCGGATATTCGTGTCCAGCATTGGCCGCCTTAATAAGACCTGTGTTCAAGTCTATGATTCCGAGCCATACGGTAACAAAGAGGCCAGAGGCATTCCCCTCGCAAAGCAGATTGTTGGCATCCTGCAAAATCTGAGCCGGAGAAAGGCTGTCGCCTATGGCTGCACGGTTCTTTATGATGGTTTTAGAAATTACCATGAAGAGGGCAGCCGGAATTCCTTTACCAGAGACATCAGCAATTACAAGGGCCAGATGGTCTTTGTCAATAAAGAAGAAGTCGTAGAAATCACCACCAACATCCTTTGCCGGATTCATTGAGGCGAAAAGCTCAAAGTCAGAACGTTCTGGGAAACCAGGGAAAATGTGAGGCAACATGCCGTCCTGAATTCTTGAAGCAATGTGCAGATCTGCGGAGATTTTCTCCCTTTCTTTTGTCTCAACAAGGAGCTTCTGCATGTATTTCTTTGTTTCGGCAGTCATTTCAATGAGAGAATCTGCAAGAGCCTCAATTTCATCTTTAGTATGAATGTTTGGATTCTCAAAATTAAGGCTTTCCACATCCTCACCGTTGGCCCGGGCAACGAAATCTGAGGCAGAAACCTGCAGGGCTTTGAGAGGGTTGATAACCCTGCGGTTCATCCATGATACAAGCAGGATGATGAAAATGGCTGCAAGAATCAAAGCGGCCACAAATACGACGAGCGGGAAAATATGCATTGCATGAGCAATTTCCTCCATCTCAATGTCCACGCTCATTACGCCAAGCCTGTTTCCGCTTGAAGTCCTGACAACAACAGATGTTGTGTAAATATATCCCCATTCAGTTCTGTTTGGATAGTACCAGTATTCACCTTCTTTTGCAGTTTTGAAAAAATCGACATACTTTTGGGCTATATCACCTGGAACTTCAGTGCCATTCATTTTTCCAAGCCAGACAGGTCTTTCACCACGGGCGGCATAGGCTTCGTATTCTTCCTGTCTGTTTCCCGTACAGATATAACGCTGATTATCTACATCATTGCCATTGAGAGGCTCAAACATGTAGAGCCAGGCGATTTTGGTGTTTGTTTTTATGTAATCAAGCCTGTCGCGAAGTTTCTGGAAAGACTCATCTTCTTTTTGAGTCTGAACGCATTTTTCGATTGAATCCCAGTCAAAACCATCAACGGCTAAATCCAAAACAGTTCTCGAATATTTCTGGTATTCTTTAATCATTCCAGAATAGTAGGTCTGATAACCAATTACTCCGATGCTAACCGAAAGCAAGAGAGTGAACACGCTAATGGCGATGCTAACCCGCAGCTTCAAATTCTTTTTTGTTTTCTCCATGAAAAACCTCCAAGTTATTTTCGAACTTTAGACAAATCTATTGTAACATGCAAAATGCTAAAACAAAACATAATTATTGCAAAGATTGTGGCAGAAACTTTTATGTTTCCTGAAAGGAAAACCATGGCCATAACTGTCGGTCCAAATGACTGACCGATAAAATCAGTGAAATTGAAAATTCCCATTGCCTCAGGAATTG
>DGTW01000114.1 GCA_002393835.1 Treponema sp. UBA4326 | reverse complement strand
AAGCAGGATGAAAAACTCAAGAAATTTGAGGACGAAGGGAAGGTGCTTGTATTCCGTCCCCGGGAAGTTCTCTGCTCTCTTTTTGAAAATTCTGCGGACAAAATAAACGAGTCTTATGACTATGGCAGACGGTCTGCAAATAACCGCCTTGAAGAAGTGAAGAAATTTTTAGGTATTCAATAGTATGTTGGAAAGTTACATCATCAAAGGCCTTTTGATTGGCATCATTTTTGGAATCCCGGCAGGGGTTAGCGGCACGATTACAATTCAGAAAACACTGGAGCGTGGATTTTGGAGCGGTTTTTTTACCGGCATGGGAGCCACGGTTTCGGATATGTTCTATGCCAGTGTCGGTGCTTTCGGAATTCACCTTATCGCGGATTTTTTGAATGCCCACATGAGAGTCATTCAGGGAGTTGGCGGCATTGTTATCATCACTTATGGAATTTACACCATGATTAAAAGCTCCACCGTCAACGAAAAGGTGGCAAACGCAACGGGAATCCTCAGCTGCTTCCTCGTGGCCTTAGGGATAGCAATCGTAAATCCGGCTTCAATGCTGGCCTATATGATTGGCTTCACTCTTTTCGGAATTGCTGATGCCGGTATGCTTACCCTAACTCAGGCAACAGAGCTTGTAGTCTCGCTGGGTATGGGGACCGTTCTCTGGTGGATTTTAATGTGCGGCCTTGTCACTTTGCTTAAAAACCACATCACTGAAAAGACAAACCACACCCTGCATGTGATTTTCGGAATCATCACCGTTACTCTGGGCGTGGTCTGTATAGTACGCTCTCTTTTCCCGGCTTTCTTCGACTCTCTTATCAGCTAGGGCAACAAATTTTGTAAGAGCTTTTGCCCTAAGAATTGTTTTTCATCCAGTTTTTAGGGCTGAGCCCCGTGTTTTTCTTGAAGACATTCGAAAAATAATTCTGGTTCTTAAAGCCCAGCATTTCTGAAATTTCTGAAAGCGGGAATTTTTCACTTTTCAGCATATTCTTTGCCTGCTCAATCTTAAGTTTTTCGTGTAAGGTTTGCACGCTAAGACCTGTAAGCTCCTTGCTCTTTTTGCTCAAATAGCTGCGGCTCACCATAAAATGCCCGGCAATTTTGTCTATGTCAGTCATTTCCCTCAAATGTTCGGTCAGGTAGGCCGTCAGTTTTTCAACGGTAAGGCGAGTCCGGCCGTTTGATTCAGTGTTTTCTGATGGGGGCCGTATGAGCTGCTGAATCTGGCTTTCTTCAAGTTCGTAGGAAGTGGCGTATTTAATTTTTCCTTCTTTTTTGTAGACCGTGTAAAGGGCGTTGCTCAAAAGCATTCTGATTACATCATAAGTTGCGATGTTTATAGTCTTCATTTCAAAAAAAGCATAGCCAAAATACTGGTCGGCATGATGTAGAACTTCGAGCATGACCGAATACCGCTTGTCCCGGTCGAAAAATTCCTTGGGGAAAAGGTGAGGCTCTGGAACAGAAGTGTGCATGAGGGACTGCAATTTTTCGCTGGCTTCCGGGAAGGTGAATTCAATCTTTGGCAGGGGGAAGGAATGGCTCATGGAGTCGCTTAGGGCAAGAACCACACCAGGAATATCAAGTTCGCTCAACTGGAAACGCAGAGTCTCAAAAATTTGCTCAAGATTCTGGGCTGAAAGGAAGTTTATGGCTTGACCTGAGATGTTGTTGATTCTGTAGGGATTTTCCCTGTCGGCAATGGACTCGTATTTCTGGAAGACCGACACCAGTGTTCTCATCTGATGGAAAATATTCTCCATGTAGAAGACTATCACGCCCTTTTCGTTTTTGAGGATGGGAAGAAGCAAGGCACGCAGCGTGCTGATTGCATTCTGAAAGTGGTCGGAATCGAATTCCTTTGTCTTGCGGTAATTTTGCATGACATTCTGGAACCACTGGAGCATACGGCTTTCTTTTTGCTTGTCGTAGACATCGGCGAAAAAGGCATCCAGCATTTTTGAGATGCTTTCGTCGCTTTCATAGGGAAAAATTGCCTTTGCGTTTATGACCAGCCGCTTTCTTAAGGTGTCTTCTGAATTGTCTGTATCGCTTCCTGCCGAAAAAGATTCCTCGCTTGTGCCTGAAAGTGAAACGCTCTGCTCAAGGCAGCCGCAGCTCTGTCGGACAATCAGGTCTGTCGGAAAGTATAAGGTCTCGACTTTTTGAGCCGGCATGAGGATTTTGTCGATTAAAAGTTCTACGGCGGCATAGCCCCGCTTGAAGTAGACAAGATCGATTGTGGTGAGTGGGGAGCGGGAAGTAATGCTTTCGTACCAGTTGTTAAAGCCCACTACGGCCACATCGCTTGGAACGCTGATTCCACGGCGGGAAAGCTGCTCTATTCCCTCGGCGGCGATTATGTCCGAGGCCGTTATTATGGCATCAATCTCTTTTTTTTCGTGAAGGTCAAAATTTGAGGCGAGCTTGTCAAAGGCCTCGTCAATGTACTTTGCCTCCATTTTTTTGTTCATCATTACCACGGAGCCTTCGATTTGCTGAAGGCCGTTTACTTCTAGCTCGTGCTGAAAATTGAAGAGTCGGCGGCGCTGGGGCTCAGAAATGTCCGTTCCGACAAAGGCGAATTTTTTGTAATGATGGACTTGTATGAGGTGGCGCATGAGACTTTTTACGGCAGAATTCGCATCGATTTTCAGCATGGAAGCGCCGGGAATATCCATGTGGCCTATGTCAACGGTGGGCAAAGGCTGGAGGTCTCCGAAGAGTTTTATGATGGACTTTTGTTCCATGAATTCTGACAGGGAAGCCGCCCAGGTGACCATGCCGTCTACAAGAGGAGCTTTCATGAATTTAAAATTCTTCATGTAGTGTGAGATGAAGTTGATGTCGTCAAAAAGCGAATAACGGACGGCTCCACCCATGTTGATAAAGTTGATGTCGTAGTCCGTGCAGGCTTTCATCATGCCCTTGATATATTCCAGAGCGATGAAGTGGCGTAAGTCCGCGATTCCCGTAAAGCCGATGGTGACTCTCTTTCCAGCTTTCTTCCGTTCCGCCAGAAAAAGTTTTCTTTCAGAGATTTTCAGTGCCATAGAAGAATTATAACACAGTTTCATGAAATTTATCTCGAAAAATGCATTGAAAATGTAAAAAACTCTTCAAAAAATATAAAATTATCGATAGCAAAAGCAATGCCTAAAATCAGAGAGGCTTTGAAAGTCAAAATTATATAAAAAATCTATAAAATTTTCCATATACTTCTGAATAATCTAAATTTATATCGCTTTTGGACTAAGAAGAAAAACTATAGTGTTCTTGAAACGAGCGGGAACCTGTCTGCATACCCCCTTTTGTAAGGCAGGTTTCCCGCAAGCTTCATCAAAAAAATGGAGGTAATAAAATGAAAAGAATAGTTCTAGAAAAACTGAAGAAAAGTATTTTCGCCCTTGCCGCCCTCAGTATGTTAGGTTTTGGCGGAATTTTTGTTTCATGTTCTGACAGTGATGATGAGGAAACTCCTGCCGTGACAAAAGAAGGCAGTGAGGCAAAGCCTGAAAAAGAGGAAGAAAACGAAGAGTCGAAGGATGGGGGAGATACCGCCAGTTATATTTTTGAAACTCCTGATTTAACGCATACATTCTCGCTTTTGGGAACGGAACTTGAGGGAAAGACCGTGACCTGGACGACAGAGAATCCGTATATTGTGAATTTTCTTGATAATAATGGAAAACTTGTCGCTCTTTCTGGCGGAAAAACAAGCGTAAAGGCGACTGCGGACGGAAAATCAGTTTCATTCAGTGTAGAAGTGAAAGAACCAAGCCGAGAAGCCACAAGCGATCCTTTTGACCCAAAAACAGTAAGCGGAGAGATTGAAATCATCACTTGCGGCGACTCAATTATGCGAGACTATGCCGCTTCTGAAACTGACCAGTACGGTCTGGGACAGGCATTCGCACAGTTCTTCGACAGCACAAAAACCACGGTGACCACAAACATTTCAAATGGAGGCCGCTCTTCACGTCTCTTCCACAACGAATCTACCAGATGGCCTGTGGTCGTCAAAAAACTTACGGAAAATAAAGCGGCAAACAAACCGACTTTTGTATTCCTTTCATTCGGACACAACGACGAGCGCAAAGTGTATGAAAAGAATGACGATGGCGGATACCAGTTCACTTTCGCCCAGACAAACCAGAACGGAACCGTGGCGGGAACATTCTACGACTACATGGAGCGTTATGTTGTCGAGACCCGTGAGCTTGGCGGCATTCCGGTTTTAATAAGCCCTCTTGCCCGCGCATATTTCAAGGGAACTCCGACAATAAATCAGGCAGGCCGCCACAACATTGAAACTGCCCTCGCGGCAACCACTTACGGCGGCGTGAGCTATGAGGCAGAATCAAAAGGCCGTGGCAATTATGTTGCCGCAATGAAAGCCGTCGCAGACAAGCACAATGCAATCTATGTGGATTTGAGCAATTTGAGCGCAGATTATTGTGAGAAGTTCGGAGAAGATACAACGATGTCTTATCTCTATGTCGATGGAGACCAGACACACGAGAGGACTTTGGGCGGACTCCGCTTTGCCGAAATCGTTGTTGACAAACTCAAGGAAGCCGGTTACTTCACCGATTACATCAAGACCCCTGACGCCCGCGTCATGGTCAACAAAGGCTCTCTTGCCTTCGGTCGTCTGTATCCAAATGCAAGCAAAACCCTTTCTTTCAAAGTCTCTTCATTCAATGCCACAAGCGGAACTGTAACTGTGAACGCACCGACTGGCTACAGCGTGAGCTTGGAAGAAAACGGCACATACGCTTCTTCTGTGGAAATTCCCCTTTCTGCTGACTTTGTGGGAACAGAAGTGTTCGTGAAATTCTCACCAAGCGAAGTTTCAGAATACAACGGAAACCTTACGGTAACCCACACATCAATCACACCTGACTTCGGGAACACTGTTGCCGGTACGATAGAAGGAAGCTCGCTTCTGATTGCCCTCACAGGAGCAGGAAAAGCGGCTTCGACCGGTGGAACTGCGGCAACTGTCGTCTGGCCAATGATTGATTCTGCCGGAAAATACAGCAACATTGCCACAGTCACTCCAGAGGGCGAGGTCGGAGCCGAAAATGTGCAGCTGAGCGGATTGGTTGCGACAACAAGCGTAAAGCGTGGAACTGAAAAAGACGGCGCTCTCATGGCACGAGTGAACAGCACAGACGGTTCATGGCCTGTGAACGACTCGGGCACTAAGATTGATGATGTTTACATGCAGTTTGAGGTTCCTGTTACAGGAGTCACATTCACGGTGAACAAAATCAGCATGACCTGCGGCTCAAGCGGAAGCGGTAACATGAAGTGGTCAATCTACTATTCAACGGACAAGGATTTCAAAAATCCGACACCGCTTACAGACACGATTCCTGACGGAGTAAGCAAAAACGGCGAATATAAAACCGTGGACAGCGGTTCAGAAGCCCTTGGACTTGACATCAACGACGGCGAAAGCCTTTACATCAGAATCTATCCTGCATTCAAGACCAACACCACGGTCGATGCTGGCGGCGGAAGATGCTTTATGATGGAAAACATCACCGTCGAAGGCGTGACCAACTAATCCAAAGTCTTATGCCTTTTAATCCCCCCGCTGTAAGCGAAGCGTAATATTCACGCCTGCTTGCGGCGGGGTATTTTTTTATTCTTTCATAACCAGCAGATACAATTTTTCACTTGGAGAGGGGCTTTTGTCTGAAGCGAAAGTGAGTCTTGCGCTGTCAGATGATAATACTTTTCCGATATCATGAAGCATCATACCGTAGGGGCGTAAATCTGCGATTTGGTTTGAGGCATATTTTTTGAAGCCGTGCAAAATCAATTCTCCGAATTCGTTTTTTGTTGCCTCATCGGGGAATTTCCTCTTGTATTCCTCGCTACTGCTGGGGAAGGCTGTTGTTGACGCATTATTTTTACCGTCAATATTTATCTGGATGAGCGGATAGCCGTAATCCTGGGACTTGCAGTAATATTTATAGCCCTCAGTGTTGTCTTCTGCGATGCCGGACGCCAATGCGTTGAATATGACGGCTGTATTTTCTTTGGATTGATCTGTTCCCAGAATGCAGGCTGTCGAATACTCTTTGAGCAGGGATTCTGTTGTTATGTCCGGATTATTATCAATCGTTTTTATGCCTTCCAGTACAGCCTCTATACCACGGTACTGATTTCTGGAGATAGCGGAAATTGCCCCGACCGAGTATTTCCGCATGAGCCAGGCCGCAAAAGAGAATCCTGTTCCGTAATACAGGTATTCCATTTTCGGATTGTACTCGATGCCGTTATAAACATACTTTGCCTGTCCATCCGGCATGTAGCTTAGGATTGCGGTTTCCGTATTATAGGTGATTTCAGGGAAGAACATGAAGACCAGATCTTCAGAGGCCACGGACAGCATCTCATTGAATGTTGTGTCAGGATATTCGAAGGGCTCTATTGCGAATCCTTTCATCTGCTGCTGAATCATGTGCTGGAATTCGTGGACAATCGTCGTGTACATGCTTCCTGTTTTGTCACTCATATAGGAATTAATGTACATATAATTTCCTTCATTTGAGAATCTTAATACATCACTATCATTGTAAGAATTGCCGGTAAGTTCCCTGTAATGGTCGGCGTTTGGACTTAAATCTCTGTCTCCCCAGTAAAAGCCGCATAGTCCGGCGTTCTCTTTTTTATGGTCGATGTCGTAGAAGATAAGATTGATGACGGTTCCTGTTTCGCTGAGATATTTCATGTCGTCCATTGTTTTTCTGTCGCCCTTGCAGTAGGCCTTTCTCGGTATGTCGCCGAAGACAGTTGTGTCCAAATCATAGATTTTTACGAAGGCGTCTGCGTAATCCTGTGCCATCCTGCGGTTGACTTTGCCTTTTTTTGCGCTCGCCTCAGTCGTCAAGGTTGTTTCCTCGGTGAATTTAAGGCTTCCGTCAAAGTTGTAAGCTGTTACTTCTCCAACGACCCAGACATAACAGACTGGTTCACCGGCCGCGTTTTTGCCTATGCCTTCAAGGCTTCCTTCTCCTTCCGACCACCAGAGAAGTTTTTCTGCGTCAGTCGTCTCTGCGTCAAGGAAAAAGTGCTTTGTGTCGCCGAGCTTGAATTCTTTTTCATTTCCGTTTTGGTCTATGGTCTTGTCGGTAAGCTGAACTGTGCCCGCCGCCGCCCTTGAAGCATCTGCCTGCAGCATTATTCTTTCACACTGCTTTCTTGTGATTTCCGCAAGATGCATTGACTGGCATGAATGATGAGATTCTTCTGCCCCGGGAACAGGACTTGCACCGCTTATTGCACTGCGGGATTGTACGCTTTCTCTGTTCAGCTTGATATCGACGCTTCCGGTGATGTAGTGGGTGTTTTCCATGCTGACGATTGTTTCCGTGGGGTTTGTCTTTGAGAGGTAGACGGTTGAGTTTACAGGAAATCCTTTCAGCGTGAGCGTTCCAATATCATTATTGATTTCGTAAACATTTGTTCCTTCCGAGTAGGTGATTGTCTGCTCCTGCCTTTGAATGCTTTGCCCGGCATCATCAGTGCTTTCGTCAGAACAGGCCGTAATGCAGAGAAGCAGGCTTAAAAGTGTAAGAGAGAGTATTGTCTTTTTCATAGAAATTCTCCAATTGCCTGAGATTTTTTTTGATTATTTTAAGAAATGATAACCTATTTTGGATAATTTAGTCAAACTGTCAGATTTTTTATAAAAACCATCTTTTTTTGCTTAATTTATAAGAAATTTTCTTTAATTATATAAAATCGGATATTTAAAAGGGAGAAAATTGAGACATTATCTTTTGTATTATCCACATAAAATGCGGAAATATATAATATCAGTTATAAATGACTGAAAAGTGTAAAAATACTCCTTTATTATCTCAATCTGATGTTTTACCTTATTCTTGCAAAAAAATGGAGGAATCTTATGAAAAAAGAAAAACTGATGATGAAACGCATTTCTGCGCTTGTCTGCACACTTGCTTTCTTGGGCGGCGGAATTTTCATGTCATGCTCTGACAGCGATGATGATTCGGGCAATCCAGCCTCGGGAGAAAAGACTGCTGCGGACGAAAGCGGCCCTTCTTCAGAGCCTGCCTCAGACTCGGCTTACGACGACTCGACCCTCTCTGAATGTACGCTCTGGGTTGTGGGGGATTCTACGGTAAGCTCCTTCAACGACACATCATATTTCTATCCACGATACGGCTACGGAACCCAGCTCGAAAATTTCCTTTCTTCAAAAGTGAAAGTCCAGAACCTTGCCTTGTCCGGCCGCTCTTCAAAGAGTTTCCTGGCGGAAGATAACTATGCCACGCTCAAAAGCGGAATGAAAGCAGGAGATTTCTTAATCATCGGTTTCGGGCACAACGATGAAAAATCAGATGACTCGGAACGGTTCACGGACGCTTCAAAAGACATTACGGATTCTGCATCTTTCAAATACAGCCTCTATGAGAACTATGTGAAAATCGCCCGGAACGCAGGCGCCACACCAATCCTCTGCTCGCCAATCGTTCGCTGGAACAAATCAGACGATTATTCAGGAGCAAGCGCGCACATAACTTCAACAGGCGACTACGGAAAGGCCGTTGTGGAGCTTGGAGCAGAAAAGAGCGTTCAGGTCGTGGATTTGACGAGCCTCACAAAGGCTCTTTACACGGAACTTGGAGCGGATGAAGCCCGTTATTTTCATGCTGTAACGGTGGGGAAATCAGACACGGAGCCGAACTTTGACACAATCGACGGCACACACATCAACATCTACGGCGCGAACATGGTGGATTACCTGATTGCAAAGGCAATCAAGGAATCTGACTGTGCATTGAAGCTCTATGTAAAGAGCACCTCAAAGCCTGAAAAATCCTCGACTCTGGTAAAGAATCCCGATTACAAGTATGTGGCCTACACCGCCGTCGACTGGTCAAGCTACTCGCCTGCAGACAACCTCAAGACCATCAGCGAAGGCTGGTATGGAACCGGATTCGGCGATTGCGGAGGAGACCCTTCTGCCGCATCAAACGGCTACTACGCCACGGAGACTTCCAGCGGAACTTTCAAGGTAGGACAGACAGGATCTTCAGCGAAAGGAAAAATCACTTCCACTGCGGACGGAATCGCCTTCTGCTTCAGACAGGTTCCCGTGAGCGACAACTTCAAACTCACCGCAAAGGCAAAAATCCTTACAGTGGCTGCTGCAACGAAACAGGCGGGATTCGGCCTCATGCTCCGCGACGACTGCTACACCCCCAACAAAGTCGCCGTGAACACGAACTATGTAGCCGCCGGGCTTTACGCAAGCGGAACTGCGGAAACCACCGTCAACTTCAGCAGGGAGTCAAGTGCGCTCAAAGTGAGTGACAACAAGATTTCATCCCTTTACGCAGCGGACGAAACTGCGAGCTTCACCATCGAGCGCACAGGCCAGGTTGTAAAAGTAACCACGGTTTACGGCGGAAATACTTACAAAAAAACTTACACGGACTTTGACTTTGTTGCGATAGACGGTGATTATATGTATGTCGGAATGTTCGCGACACGGGGAACTGTAGTTGAATTCACCGAAGTCAACTACGAAAAGACAGGTACTTCTCAGGGCGCATAAAAACAATATAAGACATTAATTGTGGTGGTTTCGATTCAGCTCCAGGCGGGCCTGTCGAAACCACCTTTTTTATTTTTAAAATTAGAAGGCGTTACAGGAAGACCTGAAAAACTGTCAGAAGCCAAATTACAATAAAAATATATATAATTTAGTCTCAAAAAATAAATAAAAAATCTTTGAAAATATAAAATAAGCTAACAAAAAAGCATGATATGAAATAATAATATCGAAATTATCTAATAAAGTGTGAAAAATATATAAAATTGCTTAATAAAAACGGAAAAATATAAATATATCACTTAATTGTCTTATTCCAATATTTTATGTTTTATGAAATTAAAAAACGGAGGTTTTTTCCATGAAAAAAGAGAAAAAATGGAAGCGTGGACTGCTTTCAGCATTATGCGCCGTCTTGCTGCTGGGAGCCGGTGTTTTTACAGCCTGTTCCAGCGATGAAGATGATTCTGACGGCTCATCGACAGGCGGCGGAAGCGGACCTGCTGGCGGTCAAAAGGAGGACTCAAATCCAGCGGAGTCTGGAACTGGCTCAGGAAACTCTTCTGGGAATGCGGATGTTGATTCTTCCCTGACTGACGGAATCTATCTTATTCACGGAAGTGAAAAGACGAAAAAAAGCACGATTAAGGAAGCCTTGGCTTCGATTCCATCTTCTGCGGAGGAAAGCGACACCTACATCATTCAGCTTCCGGCAGGAACTTATAATGAGGATGCCCTTCGTTATATGGCAAAGGCTAACCTTGTCATTTTGGGAAACACGAGCGCTGAATACGGCTCTGATGTCATAATTGCGGGAAAAGGTTCAAGCCAGGCCAGCATGGACAGTCGCTGCCTCTTCTCTGTGACAGGAAGCGCAAACCTTACGCTCAAAAATGTTACTTTCAAGAATACCACCAAGCGTTCAGAAGTCACTGAGACAAATTCAAGTGGAAGCAAACTTACTCAGGCGGAGGCTCTTTCATTCTTCTCAACCGGAAAACTTGCCGCCTACAATTCAGGCTTCTACGGACATCAGGATACCCTCTATACCCGTGGCCGCTCATGGTTCTACAAGTGCTATGTTGAAGGTGATGTTGACTTCATCTGGATGAGCGGAAAGGATGCGATAGTTGCCCTCTATGAGGACTGTACGATAAAAATGACGGCTGAAGAAAATCCCAGTGCGGCTTATGTCGCAGCTCCAGGCCTCGACACTACGAACGGCTATGTTGGCAAGGGTGTCGTCATTATGAATTCAAAAGTGACTTCAGATGACGCAATCAGCTCAAAAGCATATCTTGCCCGTTCTCCATGGTCTTCTTCATGCTACAGCCAGGTTTCTTACATCAATACTGAATTCGAGAAAATTGCCGCTGGTGTCTGGTATGGCTCTACTACTGAAGAAACACCAAACAATGAGAATATCGGCTGGAAAGTGGACATTGCTTCTAAGGCAAATCTTGAGGCCGCTGGCTGCAGTGTAAGCAATATGCTTCTTCTTTCTGACAGGCTGGCTGCCCGAGAATACAATGGCCGCTATGTAGTGCTCAACCGTGTTTACAGCACAAAGACAAACAAATGGGAAAGTCTTGCTTCTCGCTGGGATGTGGATTCTGAGCTTAATTTCGGTCAGACAGCTGATTCCTCAAAAAGCAACATCTTCGTTGATTACGCCGATTTGTCAAAGACAAGCATTGGAGATGCCCTCACTGTCAGTGATTATGACGGAGAGACAAGCGGCGTTACATGGACTGCAAAGGCATATTCAGAAATCACTCTGGAAAATGAAGTCGCAAACGCCGTCAGCGTGGACTCAAATGGCGTGACAAGCAAAAATACAAGCGGCAACATCTATGTAAAAGTCACGGCGACAAAAGGGGAGACCAGTGACTATGTAATCGTTTACAGCGTCGTTGCGACAGGTCTATCTCTCTCAGAGACAGAGACAAACATTGCTGTTGGAAGCAGCAAAACCCTGACCGTGACCTTCGAGCCTTACGGGGCAAATGCGGAGATAGAGTGGGCAAGCGACAATCCTTCAGTAACGGTAGAAAATGGTGTCGTTTCTGTAAAGGAAAATGCGGAAGCCTCTTCTTCAGCCACCATTACCGCTACAATCAAGGGAACTGAACTGAAGGCAACTTGTCTGGTCAAGGTCGCTTCAGCTGTTGTCCTTAAAAAATTCGGAACATCTGTCGAGGGTGTCAGCCTTGAGGGATACACAAAATTCGGCGGAGAAGAAGAATTCCTGATTTATGATAATCCTGTTACGCCAGGGGAGGGTGCATCAGCTTCAATCAAAGCAAGAATCGCCACAAAAGGCGGCCATGCAGGCCTTGGCTTCGTAAGTTTCAGGGACGGAGCATACAAGGATGGAAGCCCGGACGGTTTCATGTTCGTAACGGATCAGGGAGTCCGCTACAAGAAGTCTTATGATTCTGGTTGGAACGGCGGCTGGAATGCAAGCCCTGCCAAAAAGCCTTATGACGATTCAAGCAGCGGTGCCCTTTATGATGTCGTGGCTTCTTTGACTGGAAGCGGAATTTCCGTTTCATTCACAAATGTCGAGACTGGCACGGAATATGCCTATACGAATTCAAATGTTCGAAATTTCATTGCGAACGGAGACTTGTACCTTGCAATCGGCGGACAGACTGACAAAAACGAAAGCCTTAATGTCAATGAAGTTGAGCTTAATGTCAATGGTCAGGGCGGTACTGTTGCAAGCATGAGCGATTTGCCTGAAGATACCAGGTCAGAGATTTCGGCAAGCGGCAGCCTTTCTTATGAGATGACGGCGGATGCCTTTGAGTCATACAAGGGAATGGAAGATTCAATTCTTCTTGCCAATGTGGCTTTTGACGGAATTACCCTTTCACCAAGCGTTGAAGGCTCATGGTCATGGGATGTCACCTCTGTAAAGAATTCAGGAAGTGATTTCACAGCAAAGGCAAGCTTTACCCCGGCTGACAGAAGCTCATACAAGGCAATTTTGAGCAAGGAATTTGCCGTAGCCATTACGGATTCCCGAAAGGATGCTCCTGGGGCTGTCGTTACAGAAACATTCACTTTGGGAAGCGGAACAATTAAGGCAAGCGAAAGCCCTGCTGACGATGTGGTTTCTGCCAGTGACATTGAATGGGTAAACAAAACAGGCTCATCAGAAAGCGGACTTGCAGAAATCGGCACGGATGGCTCAATCTACATTCCGAAAGATTTGGTCGAGGCAACAGCGGATTACTCATATTCAACGACAATCTCCATGACTCAGGCTGGAAAAATCATTGCAGTTAAGGCAGAGGCTGGAGCAAAAGGGTCAACCGGTAATGTCAGAATCGATGCCTTTGTCTCTGTTGATGGAGGTGAAAACTGGACGGAGCTTGGAGCCATTGTTTCAAATTCTGCAAAATCTCAGTATGCACCTTTGAATTACAGCGGTGAAATTGATGTCGCATCTTCTGCAATCATCCAGTTCAGGCCTCATTGGACGACTGCCCAGAGCAACACAGGAAGATATACGACCGTTTCGGATTTCTCAGTAACAGTGCAATATTCAAAAAAATCAGAAGTTGCCAACTGAGCAACAAGCAATACATAGGAAGCATCGAGCTTTCAGTAATTGAGTAAATCCTGGCAAGGACCTTTCTCCATTTCTCCTTGCTAAGATATTTTGGTTGCTAGAACAACCTGCCCGCAGTCATTGTGAACAAGCAATGGCCGCGGGCTTTTTTTCTACCTCTGGCAGCTTCCGTCGTGAATGGCTTTGGCCGTATTCGCATCTGTCAGAAGCTCTACCAGCTTCATTGCGAATTCCTCTGCCGTTCCGGGGCCTCGGCCTGTGAGCACATTGTTGTCGAAAACATAGGGGACATTCTCTATGTGGGTTGAATTTTCCATTACTTCGCTGGCCCAGTCTTCGCTTCCGCAATATTCGGCCAGGTTATTGTTCATTCCAGGGTAGCAGGTCCATTTTCTGCTTGAAAGAATACCTGTCCGTGCCAAAACTACCGCCGGAGAAGCGCACATTGCCGCAACGATAATTCCCTTTCTGTCCATTTTGGTGATGAGCTGAAAAAGGTACTGGTTTGCGGCCAAATTGCTTGCTCCTGGCATTCCTCCCGGTAAATAAAGTGCATCCATTTCTGCTTCTTTTTTTTCTTCAATAAATTCTTTAAGAGTGATGTCCGCAATTACCGTGATTTGGTGGCTCCCGGTGACTTTCTCTTCTGAGTCTGGGTTGCCATCTTCCGGGACTGAGACAGTCGTGACATTCACATTTGCCCTTCTCAGGTAATCTACCACCGTCAGGGCTTCGATTTCCTCAAAACCCGGTGCCAAAAATACTGCGACTTTTGCCATAAAATTCTCCTTCCCTTCAATAATAGCACACTTTACAGAAATTTTATCATTTTCTTCTTTCCTTAATTGAAAATTCGCCATGATTGAAGTATCATGGTAATATCATGAAAAGTGTTTTGGTAATCGATGCTCCTCCAATGCTCCGTGAGTTTTTGAAGGAAAAACTGAGCGCAGAAAAAATTGATGTGGAAATCGCAGATGCACAGCGCGATGCCCTGCCAAAATTCCTTTCGCTTCTTCCCGATTTAGTAATTATCAATATTGAGCAGTCTGTTGGTGAGGTAATTGAATTCCTGGAGAAAAAACAGTCTGACCCTAACGGCAAAAAAATTCCTATCATTATGACAGGCCCGCAAATCGAACATTACGAAATTACGGAGCTTGTTCAGTACGGCGTAATCAAATACTTCACAAAGCCAATTAAATTCGACATCTTTTTTGACTCCGTTGGCCGGGTCCTTCATCAGCCTTTTTCTTTTGACACGACCCCTTGCGTCCTGGATCTTCATCTCAATCAGGACATCATTTTCGTTGAGATTGCCATGGGACTCAACAGGGAAAAAATCACCCTCTTAAAGTACAAGCTTTCAGAGATGATAGACAATAACAAGCTGGTTGTTCCGAAAATCATCCTTATGATGTCAGATTTAAGCCTCAGCTATGTTGACGGCCTTAACCTGGAGCTTTTGCTGGACAATATCACTGCTGACAGACGGGTTCTCCGGCGCAACATAAAGATTCTTTCATTCGACACCTTCGTGCGTGATTTTATCGACGGTCATCCGGTTTACGAGGGCGTAAAGGTCGTTAAGGAGCTTTCTTCCGTCCTCAATTCACTCGTTGAGGGCAACGCCACATCCAGCGTTCAGGAGCTAATTACAGACAAAATCCTTTCGGTCTCGGCCGGGGCAGATTTGGGTTCCGTTGACCTTCATTTTTCTGCTGACAACGGAAATTCCGGCGAAAAAGACCAGATTGATGCAGAAAAACTAAAAATTGCAATCGTTGACATGGATCTCACCGTGGTCAAATTCCTCAGGGATACTGTTGAGGCACTTGGCGATGTTTCGATTTTCCTCAGCGCAAAAGAATTCGTCTCTAAGGTCAGGCCGAATCAGTTTGATCTTGTAATAACCGGCATGTACATGCCTGAAGTTACGGGGCTGGATCTTCTCAAATATCTCATTGACCAAAAAATTGACCTTCCGGTTATTGTCTACTCAAATGTAGTTCAAAAGGAAGTCATAATGCAGACCTTAAAGCTGGGCGCCTCAAGTTATCTTGTAAAACCCCAGCCAGCCGAAGTAATCGTGCAAAAAGCTCTGGAAGTCATAAATGCCAAACGACAGCCCTAAGTCCGAAAAGAGCTATTTCAACGATACCACGCGTTTTCTTGCAAACACCCTTCACGAAATACGCACGCCCATTCAGACAATAATCGGTGCCGCGGAGCTTATCAAGGAAACCAGGCTGGACAAGGAACAAAAAGAATATGTCCGCCAGATAAGGTTCAGTGCGGAAGGCCTGCTGGAGCTTGCCAACAACATCCTCGATTTGGCAAAAATGAGCCAAAGTGACTTCAAAATCGAGAACATTCCCTTTGACATAGTTTTTGTAACTGAGCATTTGGTAAATTCTGAGAGCATAAAGGCCTTCAACAAGGGAGTGGAGCTTGTATTGGATATTTCCTCCAGTGTTCCAGCCCTTGTTTCCGGGGACTCAATGCGGGTAAGGCAGATAATGCTCAACCTCATAAGCAATGCCGTAAAATTCACCCACGAGGGCTTCGTTCATGTGGAGCTTGATTACTCAAAAAACGAGGGGATACGTTTCACTGTCACTGACACAGGAATCGGAATCAACGAGGAAAAGCAAAAAAAACTCTTCACCGAGTACGTTCAGGCTGACATTTCAACCTACAGGCTTTTTGGTGGAACTGGGCTGGGACTTTCAATCAGCAAAAATCTCGTCAAGCTGATGGGAGGCAGCCTTGGCTTAAAGTCAGAGCCGGGAAAAGGCTCCTCATTTTTCTTCACTCTTCCACTTAAAGCCGCCATTGACAAGCCGCCTAAGCTCCACATCTGCAAGAATCCTGCCCTCAAAAGAATCCTTATCATCGATGATAATCCTCTGGCTTCAGAAAGCCTTAAAAAAAAGCTGGCCTTATACGGTTTTTCTTCGGTAGACATTTGCCATGAAAGCACGAAAGTAATCGACATGCTCTCCCAGGAAGAAAAAAACGGCCGCCCCTACGACATGGCTTTCATTGACATGCAGCTGGAGGGGGGGATAGACGGCTGGCATCTTGCCTTTGACATTCAGAATTCAGAAAAACTCAAATTAAGGAATCCTCTCTACCTCCTTGTTCCTGAAGGACAGTTGCATGAGGATGCCAAAATGAAATTCCTGAATCTTTTTAAAGGCTATCTTTACAAACCCGTAAAAAGAAGTCCCCTTATAGAGCTTCTAAAAAACGAGTTCTCAGAGCTTGAAAAACTCCACTCTCCGGATTATGTCGAGGAATTGCGGCCTCTTGCCGCAGATGCTGACCAAAAAAAGACGGAAAACGAAACAAAGAAAATTGCCTCCGGCCTGAAAATTCTCGTTGCAGAAGATCATCCCATGAACCGCAGGCTTCTTGAAACCTTCCTCAAAAGATTCGGAGCGCAAGTTTATCTGGCCGAAAACGGCGAGGAAGCCCTTGAAACGGTAATCAACAATCCGGGAATCAGCATGGTTTTCATGGATATTTTTATGCCAAAAAAAGATGGCATCGAAACCACAAAGGAACTGAGGGCAATGCACTACAACGAAATCATAATCGCATGTACGGCAAACAACGACAAAAGCGATTTTGACGAATACAGAAAAATCGGCATCAACGACATTCTTGTCAAGCCGTTTAAAAGCGATGCTCTCCGGGCCATGCTCGAAAAATGGAAGGAAGTCCTCCAGACACTTTCAATCGAGCAGATAAATCTTATCCGGGGAGTCTCAGTCCATGGAGAAAATGAGCTATGACCGGATACATAAAGTCAAATTTGCACACACACTCGACATTCTGTGACGGAAAAAACACGCCTGAAGAAAATGTCCTTTCTGCAATCAAAAAAGGCCTTAAGGTACTGGGTTTCACTTCCCACTCCATGTACCCCTTCTGGACGAAGACTTACATGCAGCCGGAGGATTTTAAGGCTTACTGCGATGAAATTCACCGCCTTCAAAAAAAATATGGGGACCAGATAAAAATCCGCCTTGCCTTCGAGTCAGACTTTATCCCCGGGAGCTCCATCCCCCGCCACGAGAACTATTCCGAATTCCAGCCCGATTACCTTATTGGCTCGATCCATTTTATTTTCCAGCGGGACGGCCTTTTTGCCCTTGATGATACTCCCGAAATTTTACAGGAAGGGGCAAAAAAGTATTATGACGGGCAGATAAAGGCTTTAATCGGGGATTATTTTGCCCTTCAAAAAGAAATGCTCGAAAGAGGTGATTTTGACCTTCTGGGCCACCCGGATTTAATCCGCAAATTCAACGAGAAATTTCCCTTCTTTGACGAGGGGGAGAGCTGGTACAAGGACATGCTGAAGGACCTTGCAGGGGCCCTTTCCCGGTCTGGAAGAGCCACGGAAATCAACACTGGGGCAATCAGCCGTCTCTGGCTTACAAAACCTTACCCCAGCGAGTATTTTCTTAACTTGCTGCACGAGGCCAAAGTTCCCCTTGCCCTCACCGCCGACGCCCATTCAGCCAGAAACCTTGACACCGCCTTTGACCTTGGGCGAGAGCTTGCAAAAAAAGCCGGCTATACCGAAATCATTTATGACATCGATAAGGCCGGCTATAAGTTTTGTGCCCTTTAGCACTTTGGAAAGGCTTTCCAGGCTCTAGCGGTTTCGGCGCTCGTTCTCGCTCTGGCAGCCAATGCACATGAAGGCATAAGGAATTGCCTCAAGCCGCTCCACAGGAATTTCATTGTGGCATTTGAGACAGATACCGTATTTGCCCTGCTTGATTCGCTCCAGGGCGTTGTTAATCATTGTGAGGCGGTTTGAATCCTGCGCGCCAAGTGACTCAAGGAGTGCTCCGTCGATTACATCAGATGCGATGTCAACCTCGTCGCCAGGCTCGCCGCTTTCAACCATCTTTTTATATTCAGAATGTTTGTCCGCCAATGATTTTAAGATTTGCTCTTTTTGCTCCAAGAGCGCGTTTTGCATTTTGTCAATGAATGCTTGTTCCATGTTCCCTTTCTCCCATGTTGCAATTTTTTTGTTATTAGATAATAATAAGGGAGAAATCTTGAAAAGACAAGTAAAATTTTTGGAGGAATCGTGGCTAAAGAAGAAGCTATCGAAGTCGAAGGCATTGTAAAAGAAGCTTTGCCAAACACTCAGTTCAGGGTTGAACTCAAAAACGGCGGCCATATCGTCATGGCACATCTCTCTGGCAAAATGCGCAAGCATTACATCAAAATCGTTCCTGGTGACAGCGTAAAAGTCGCACTCTCACCTTATGACCTCAACCGGGGCCGAATCATTTTCCGAGAAAGATAAAAGGGCGCTGCCGTGCTGTCGCACGGCCGGGCTTTTCGCCCTTCGCTAACGCTCATTGCCAGCAAGCTGGCAACTTCGGGGCTACAATCCCTAGCGTATGAAAGCTCGCAAGCAAGCGGGCACCGCGCCGAAATCACAGATTTCGTCGAGACTCGCCTACAAACTCACCTCGTGAGTTTGTTCGCCTTCGGCGACCGGCTCCCTACCTAGCGCAATAATCTTCGCAAACCTCTGGCGACACCTGAAAATCCGTGGATGACTGCCGCAATGCTCAAAATCGGGCCAAAGGGCAGCAAAATCCATGAGATTTTGAGTGACCAAAAACCAATCAAAATAATCGCAATGCTCCGCAGAATGTAAAACAAGCTTTCTGTTTTTGTCTGCGGTTCGCTTTTACGCGTATAGAATGAATACGCTGAATTTGAATTTTCTCCCTGCTGATTTTGCCGGGCGTAATTGAACCACTGGTTGAAGGCATCGTTGTAATCGTCCTGAGTTTCGGCCTGCCAGCCGCCACGGTTCCACTGGCCCTGCCATGTTCCGTTCTGGCCCCAGCCGTAATTTCCGTATCCGTAAGTGCCATTGCCCTGAGAGCCGTATGCGTCGCTCCTTGAGTAAGAGCCGTAAGAGTCGTACTGGCGGCGTTTTGTCTCGTCTGAGAGGACATCGTAGGCGGCCGTAATTTTTTTGAATTTTTCTTCGGCAGCCTTGTCACCCGGATTTTTGTCGGGATGGTATTTGACGGCAAGCTTTCTGTAAGCCGACTTTATTTCGCTCTGAGATGCTGTCTTTGCAACGCCAAGAATTTCGTATAAATCTTCCAATATTGGCCCCTTATTCTATGCTATAAAAATAACGATAAAATCACAAAGATACAAGCAAAATTTCCAATTCGGGTGTATAATTTGGTCATCAATAACAATTCCCTTCGGAAATTCTTATTGATTCCGCCGAGTTTCAACTCCTGCAAACTGCAGAAGTTGAAACATCGCACTTATTACTTCGAGGTGATTTATCATGGCAAATGAGGCGGTCTGCGACAAGCGCTATATTTCTCCAATAGGAGCCTGGGCACTTTCCCTGGGTTCTGCGGTGGGCTGGGGCGCTTTCATAATGCCCGGCACGACCTTCATTCCGATTGCAGGGCCTTTAGGAACTGTCCTTGGAATGGCGGTCGGTGCTTTTGTAATGCTTATGATTGGTGTCAATTACCATTTTATGATGAATCGTTTTCCAGAAAGCGGTGGAACTTATTCCTTCGTAAAAGCCTCTTTTGGCCATGATCATGCCTTTTTGACGGCCTGGTTTTTGAGTCTCACTTACATTGCGGTTATTTGGGCAAATGTCACGGCTCTTGCCCTCATTTCCCGCACCATATTCGGCTCTTTCTTTCAGTTTGGCTTTAATTATTCTATAGCGGGCTACACGATTTACATGGGTGAGGTTTTACTGGAAATCCTTGTTCTTGCAGTTCTTGCCATCCTTTTCATTGTTTCGAAAAGAGCGACATTGATGCTGCAAATTCTTGCGGCTTTTCTCCTTGTAATCGGAGTCTTTTTCTGCATTTTTGTCACTAGCCGCAATCAGTCGCTTGAAGTTGTCTTTTCAAACGCCATTGTAGCCCATAAAAAGCCTTTGAATCAGTTTGTCGCCATTGCCGCAATCTCCCCCTGGGCTTTCGTTGGTTTTGAAAACATCGCCCATTCGGTCAAGGAATTCAGCTTTTCCGTCAAAAAATCCATGCTAATAATGGCTCTGGCGGTTTTTACGGCATACCTGCTCTATATCTTCCTCACTTTCCTTGCCATTCCTTATTATGGTGTGTCCAACATACCTGTCTTCTATGTTATTAAAAATTTTGCGGGAAATTTTGCCTATACCATGCTTGGCCTTGCCGTTCTTGCAGGAATCCTTACAGGCATAATCGGAAACTCAATCGCGGAAATTCGCCTGCTTTCGGCCATGAGCGAGGACGGAATCCTTCCTGAGATTTTCGGAAAGACTGACTCCGACGGAATTCCCCGCTTTTCTGTCCTGGTAATTTTTGCATCATCCGTTCTTATACTCTTTTTGGGACGCACGCCAATTGGCTGGATTGTCGATGTCACCACAATCGGGGCTACAATCGCTTACGGATACACTTCCGCCACAACAATTAAACTTGCAAAAAACGAAGGCCGCAGTCTGCCTTTTGTTACTGGAATCGCAGGACTTCTGGCCGCAGTTTTCTTCAGCCTTTATCTTCTTGTCCCGAATTTCTGGTCAATCACGGCTCTGGCACCCGAATCTTACATTCTCCTTGCTTTATGGAGCGTTTTCGGTTTCCTTTATTTCAGGCAGGTCTTTATAAAGGACAGCGAACGCAAATTCGGAAAATCCACCGTCGTTTGGATAGCCCTTCTTTTCCTCATCTTTTTCACATCAATCATGTGGATGCGTATTTCAACCCTTAAGACGGCGGAGCAGATTGTAGACAACATCAGTCTTTCCTATACAACGGAAATGAAGAAAATCGGAGTCATGCTGACCGACGAGAACAAGCAGACGGAAAAGTCTTTCCTTTCCTACAATCTTGAGCTTATCCTTGACGAATTGCAGGAAAACACAATCATCCAGTTCATAATGATTATTGTGGCCCTGGGAGTCCTCTTCAGCGTTTTCTCCCGCCTCAAAAAAAGGGAAGAAGCCCTTGAAGAAGAAAGAATTCAGGAAAAAAGAGCAAACGAGGCAAAGACAACCTTCCTTTCCAACATGAGCCACGACATCCGCACGCCGATGAACGCCATTGTCGGTTACACTAATCTGGCCCGCCGTGAAAATGTCTCGCCGGAGCAGATTCAGGATTTCCTTGCAAAAATTGACTCGTCAAGCAAGCATTTGCTGGCTTTGATTAACGATGTTCTTGAAATGAGCCGTATCGAAAGCGGAAAAATGGAACTTGAGGAAAGCCCAACTTGCCTCAACGAGCTTTTGAACGACATACATGATATTTTCGCAACACAGATGGCAAACAAGAAAATTGAATTCAAAGTAGACTATTCTGATGTCAGCAATCTCCGTGTACTTTGCGACCGAAACCGGATCAACCGCATTCTTTTGAACCTGATTGGAAATGCCTATAAATTCACCCCTGAAGAAGGCAAAATCACCCTTTCTTTACGGCAAACCGGGCAGGTCTGCCAAGGCTCAGCTCCTTACGAGCTTAGGGTCAGCGACAACGGAATCGGCATGTCAAAGGAATTTACGGAAAAGGTATTTGATGCTTTTGAGAGAGAAAGAAGCAGCACGGTAAGCGGAATTCAAGGTACCGGGCTTGGCATGACAATCACGAAGAGCATCGTTGACCTTATGGGCGGGGAAATTTCAGTAAAGTCCGAGAGGGGTAAGGGAACGGAATTCCTTTTGGAATTCAATTTTCTGGTGCTGGAAGACGATGAATTCTGTAAAATCAGCGAGGCTGAACATGCGGCAGAAAGTCAGGCTGCGCAGGAGAAGGGCGTAGATTTCCGGGGAAGGCGGCTTCTTCTTGTTGACGATGTGGAGGTGAACCGGGAAATTGCCGCCATGATTTTGCAGGAGATGGGCTTTGAGGTCGAAACTGCCTCAAACGGAAAGGAAGCCCTGGACAAAGTAAGCGAGGCAGAGGCCGGATATTACGACGCCGTTTTGATGGATATTCAGATGCCTGAGATGGACGGCTATGAGGCCACCAAAAGAATCCGGGCTTTGGCCGACTATGAAAAGGCTGTGGTTCCAATCGTTGCCATGACGGCCAATGCCTTTGAGGAAGACAGAAAAAATGCCTTTGCCGCTGGAATGAACGCCCATATTGCAAAGCCAATCGATGAGGCAAAGCTGATTTCAGTCCTCGAAGTCGTTTTATGCTAGGACTGTCCGGCGCCTTTAGTCAAAAAATTATTTTATGATAACCCAGGTGGCTCCGCTTCCGCCCATAGCCCGGTCTGGATGGCCGGATGTGCCAAGATTTTTATGCTGTTCGATAAAGGTTTTTACCATTGGGCCTAATACCGGGTCGCTTCCATTGGAGTGATTTCCCTTCCCGTGGATAATCAGGATTTTCTTTAGCCCTCGGCGGATGCAGTCGCTTACAAAGGAGTTGAGCCGTGACCATGCCTCGTCTCGGGTTAGTCCGTGCAAGTCAATTCGGGCTTCCGGCCTCATTGTGCGCAAGTATTCCCTGCTTTCCATTTTTGCCCGCTCATTGTATTCGTCAGCCGCCTTATCCTTGTCGGTTACGCCATAGCGGCGAAGCCACAGTTCCATTGGGTTAATCTGCTTTTTCGAGTCTTCTTCCATTTGAATTTCATACAGGCGGCCTTCTGAAGCCAGCTTCGCTCTTTTTCTGGCAGCTTTTTCTTCAGCCGTAGGGGCATTTGCCATCTTGTGGGAAACTTGCGGAACCTTTGATTTTTCCCTTGCCTTAGCTTTTTCTGCCTTTTGATTGCTGTCCCATTGATTTAATATATCGCCGAAATTCATTTTTTACCTGCCTTTACTTGATTTCAATTATGTTATCGTTTTTCGTCCAGCCTGAGAATTCCTTGCATTCAATGAATGACCATTTTTCCGCTCTTTCCGTGATTTTTACTTTCTGTCCGCCAGTAAATGACTGGCCGGGTATTTTTTCTTCAGGGACTGAACAGATTTCTCCTCCGGCGAAAACGGCAAAATGCCTGCGGAAGGCCTTGTCAAGGAAAGTGCGTTTTATGCTTTTGGCAAGTTTTTCACATTCTTCCCGGGAGATTGAGCTTGCTTCCTTTTGGTCATCTTCCTGGAACGGCTGGACAAAGGCTGCCTCAAATACATTTTCATCCGCTTTTTCTAATCCGTTTTGTCCTTCAGGCTTTTTGCCGCTTACAGAAACGACGATGTTTTGGGGCAAGGAAAGCTGCTTTTTCAGTCCGCTGTAGGAGATTGCGCCTATGCTGACTTCGGGAAGAGAATAAATTCCTTCCTTTAGGATTTGCCATTGAAATTTTGCGATTTTTTTGCTCTCCGTGGTAAATTCCGTGATTTTTTCGTCTCCTTTTGCAAATTCGAATCGCTCACTTTCAGTAAAAATCGAATCTTTGGGGATTTTCCATTTGAAGTCAAGAACCTGAATCGCATAGCGAATGGATACCGTAAAGATGAGTTTTTCTCCTGCCCTGAGCTGAAGGAGCCTTTGTCCGCTTTTCTTGTCTTTTTTTGGCATTTCCATGCCGTCAAACTCAATTTCGACAAGGGGAGCAATAAGGGCTGGATTTTCGTAAACATAGGTCGGCTCAAAAATGAAATACATGGTTTTTCCGTTGATTCTTGCGAGAAGGGGCGGAATGCGTGTGTTTCCAGAGTAGGAGAAGGTGAACCAAAGGGAAATTCGAGTTCCCCTCAGCCCATCCTCATCGAGATACTCTTCTTTTTTTGACGAGATGAATTTTGTTCCCAGGGGCAATTCAGGCAAGTCAATCTGAACTTTTCCCGGCTCGACATCAGGAATTTCCAGTGAATAGCAATTTTCCATTTGCGTGAAGAAAATTTCCGAGCGTGGAAGAAGCTTTATTTCTTTTAGT
>DGTW01000305.1 GCA_002393835.1 Treponema sp. UBA4326 | reverse complement strand
ACTCAACCGAATTGAAAATGCCACGCGCCCCCTTCTTTCGCCTGACGGTCGTAAAATAGTCTTTGCCTCACAAAAAGTAGCGTACATCTACGACCTTGGAACATGGCTTGAATTGGGGCGGCTTGGCGGCGAAAAAGTTTATTCTTATGTCTGGAGCAATCCTTCTCTTCTATATATTGGTGGCGAGTCTACGGTTCGGGAATGGCGTGCCGAAGAAAAACGCTTTGCAAAAGAAGGAAAAATGCTCTTCCTTTCTTCGGCCAGGACGGCTTTCTGGAAGCCAAATGCTGAGAATGTGGTTTGTGCCCAGAGCGCAATCAACAAGGCGACTTTCTATGATTACGATTTTTTCAAAAATGTCTGGCAGGCCAGTGCTGACGATTCAAGGACTTCTTTTGAATTTATGAAAAAGGCCGAGGTCGATGTCTATGCCGTTCAGAATGCCCATTACAGGGTTTACACAGGGCGGACGGACAACAAGCTTTATGACAATGCCCTTTACATCCGAGATTTTGCAGGCATGGGAAAATCTTATCCTGTGTATGAAAACACGGTCAAAGCCACCGGGGAGCGGAAAAAAGTTTCTCTCATTTTTGATGCCCTGGACAGTGCCGAAGGTCTCACTCATATCCTGGCCGTTCTTGCCAGCTACGACATTAAGGCAACTTTTTTCCTGAACGGAGAATTTATCCGCCGCTATCCCCAGGAATGCAAGCAGATTATCGAAAGCGGCCATGACTGTGCTTCCATGTATTTTTCCGTGACAGATTTAACCGAAAAAGGCTACATAATCGATGAGGAATTCATCAGGCGGGGACTCGCTCGAAATGAAGATGAATTCTATGCCGCCACTGGCCGCGAACTTTCATTGATGTGGCACGCACCATTTTACAAGGCCAACAAGGCTATAAAAAAGGCTGGGGAGGCCAGCGGCTACCGCTACATTGAGGCAGGCCGTTTAGCCCTGGACACTTACACTCTCGAAAAGGCCGCAGACGGAAACAAGTGGTATCTTGGGGCAAAAGACCTGGTCAAACTTTATGTTGACAATGCTGAGCCAAACATGATAATTCCTGTGAACGTGGGGCTTTCTGACGGAACCCGCCGGGATTTCCTTTACGAAAAACTTTCCCTCCTAATCGGAAATTTTCTTGACGAGGGGTATGAATTCACTCTGGTCAGAAATATCAAGTAAAAATCGCAATAGTCAAAAATTTAATATATTTTTCATAAATCCGCTCATTTTTTCAGATTTTTTTCTTAATTTTATAGTAAAATTACCCCAGAGGTTTTTTATATGAAAAAGTTGCTGCGTAATATGATTGCATCTGTCCTGACTTTCGGGGCACTTTCTGCAATCTCTGCCCAGAACCGCAAGGTTGAGGTCTGGGATTTTGGTGGCGTTGAGGAGGAAGGGGCCCTCAATCACATTTCGATCGACGATTTGGACAAAATGGAAGAACTTGCCGCAGACGGAAAATTTGCCGTTGACGGTAACATTGTCTTTGGCGACCTGGCTATGAGCGTCTTAAAGAATGACCGTGCTTATAATTCAGGCAAAAAAAATTATGGCTCTCAAGGCTATGTCTCTTGCGAATTTGAAGACGGATACATGTCTAACGGTATCTGGTATTGCAACGGAAAGGGCGGAGAAAACCGCCGTTATCTTCTTATCAACAATGTGAAGGCTGGCGATGTAATCACTTTCTACGCCCGCCTGAGCAATTCCGGGGACGAAAAAATTCACTTCGCTTCCCTTGATTCAGAAGGAAAGAAAAACAATATTCAGGATGAAGTGGCTGCAATTTCCAATGAGTCGCTCCGCTATTCTTACATAGCCCTGACTTCAGGTTCTTACAAAGTCTATTGTGATGCCGCTGTCGGTAAGCCTGTTTACTACCGCCTTGTGCGCACCCCTGCTGTCGAAGTCTCTGGACGGCTGACATCTCTTCCATCTGGAAATGGTCAGCTGAAATTCGTTTCAAAAGAGACGAACCAGGAGCTTACTGCAAGCATTTCAGGCTCTTCTTACAAGGCAAGCCTTCCTGCCGGCTATTCATTCACCGCTGTATTCACAGGAATCAAAGGTTATGGCGTAAGTGATTCTTCAAAGGAAATTTCCCTGACCGACAAATCCATTAAGGCAGGCTCTTCGCTTAAAAAAGACATCGCAATTGCAGAGCAGAAGACCTTCCTTGTCTCTGGAAAAGTCACTGGTTTTGCCGACGGATACATTCCTCAGACTCCTGCGAAAATCATTATGACTCCACCAAAAGGCTCTGTTTACATGCCTGTGGAAATCGAAATCAAAAATGAGACAGGCCTATATTCATTTGAAGACTTGATTGAGCCTTCAGTGTCTTACACGGCTGTCCTTTCCGGGGCAAATGACTACGAAATCGTAAGTGACCCTTCTTTTGAAGGCTCTGCCGCTTTCACAAAAGACATTTCCCTGGCTCCAAAAAAGACTTACGATGTCTCAGGAAAAATCTTCGGGGAAACGACTGAATTTCCGAAAGCCATTCAGTTTAAGAATATGGAAGACGGTTATCTTTATGACGGCCACATTTCAACCCTTGACTACTCTGTTCAGTTAAGGGAAGGAAATTACGAGGTTTTGTGTGAGACAGAACTTGCAAAAACAATCAATCACATAGTCGTAAAAAATGAAAATGTAATCAAAGACATTAAACTTTCCCTTAAGGAAAAGACAATCAGGCCTCTTTCCCTTAAAAAAGAGCTTTGGGTTGGTCCAAAAAAAGGTCAGTATGCTTCCGTTGCGGAGGCTGTCTCTGCCGCAAAATCTATGAATCCTCTTCAGGAGCGGGACCGAATCACAATTATGATAACTCCGGGCGTTTACCGCAATCAGCTTATCATTGATGTTCCTTATATCACGTTCAAAAATGCAGATCCGTCAAAGGAAGTCAAACTTACCTGGTACTACGGAATCGGCTACAACTATTACTCGGCTGACATGAACGGCTGGTACGACGAAGATCTGGCCTACGACAAATTCTCAAAGAGGGGAGTTGCCAAGTGGGGAGCTGCCACATACATCAAAGAGGCTGCCAGAGCCTTCCGTGCCGAGGGAATCACTTTTGAGACTTCATTCAACAAGTATGTAACTGACGAGGAAATTGCCGACGGCGTTGAGATGGACGGTTCATTCAACTTTGCCCGAAAACTTAATTCTGATGTCCGCTCAAAGGCTTCTACGGAACGCTCTTCTGCAATTCTCATTGAGGCAAATGAAGCAGAATTCAAGGACTGCAAATTCCTCGGAAGTCAGGATACTTTCTACACCGGTGACAATGCAAAAGGCTATCTGAGAAACTGTTTCATCGAAGGAAACACTGACTTCATCTTCGGTGGCGGAGATTTTGTTTTCGAAAACTGCGAGATTCACTGGGCCGGTTACAGCGAGAAGGCTTCAAGCGGTTACATTACCGCAGCCCGCACTAAGCCGGAGAACAAGGGCTATCTTTTCTACAACTGCCTTATTTCAAACGAAGCTAACGCTCAGGTGGCTCCAGGTTTCTTTGGCCGCCCATGGGGAAAAGATGCGGCCGTTGCCTGGGTCAACACAATTCTTGGAAGCGACGAGTCTATCGGCTTTGAAGGCTGGACTTCAATGAGCGGAAACAGGCCTGAGAATGCCCGCTTTGTCGAAATCAACACGAACTGGGACGGAAAGGCCGTTGACATCTCTGAGCGAATCGAAGGCACTATTCCTCAGGTCACGAAGAATTTCAATATTCCTTACTATCTTGGTCAGTGGAAGCCGGAATACTACAAGGAGCCGAAATCAGTAAAAATCAAGGCGAAAAAAGTCAGCTTCACCACTGATGATGACATCAATACTCCTTATCCGGGACACACAATTACCCTGCATTACACTCTGGGCAATGCTGATTCAGAAGATATTTCCCTTATCAAATGGTATCGGGAAAAGGACGGACAATCGGAGCTGGTAAAACAGAGCGCAGGCTTTGCTGACAAGACATATTTGATTCAGGGAGAAGACTCTGGCTCAATTATCCGTTGCCTTGTAATTCCTGCAAGCCGGGCCGGAGACTCTTCAAAGCCAGTCGAGGCAAAACTTGACAAGACTGTAAACGAGGGCTATGCAATTCCTGCTAACGCCGCCGCTGACAGGCCCCGTGTTAACGGTGCCGTGAATGTCTTCCTTGCGTCAGACTCAACCTGTAAGGATTACAGCGCCCTTGGCATGTGGAACGGCGGTCAGGTGAGAAACGAAGGCTCCTGGGGTGAATTCCTGCAGGCTTATTTCAATGGTGCCGTTGCAGTTCAGAACTACGCAAATGGCGGCCGCTCTTGCCGAAACTTCATCAACGAAGGCTCTTTGGAAAAAATCGCAGCCAACATCGGCAAAGGCGACTATCTCTTCATTCAGTTCGGTCACAATGACTGTTCAAATTCTTCCGGCTATCTTGAAGACCGCTATGTTCCTCTCGGAAAGCCTGACAAAAAAGGCATTTATCCAGTGAGCGAAGGCAAAAAAGTCTCGACTCCGGCAAGCTATGCCGGCAAGTACGGCGACAGCTTCTATTCTTATGATTGTGGCGGCACTTACAAGTGGTATCTCAAGCAGTACATTGAGGTGGCAAGGAAGGCCGGGGCAACACCTGTTCTCGTAACACCTGTTTCACGCCTTTACTACACTGCCGAGGGAAAAATCCGCCCTCACCATGACTCAACTGACTCTTCCACAGGAACCCAGACGACAGAAAACAACGCCTATGTTGAGGCTGTCCGCCAGCTTGCAAAAGAAGAGAAAGTGCTTCTGATTGACGGCTTCGAGCTGACAAAGAATCTTTATGAAAAGGCCTATGCCGACAAGGGCGGAAACACTGAAGCCCGCAAACTCATGTTCCAGGGTGACAGCACCCACAACAACAAGCTGGGCGGCTTCGTAATCGCAGGCCTTTTTGCCAGGGCAATCAAGGCTCAGATTCCGGCCCTTGGGAAAAGCCTAGTTGCTCCTGCCAGGGTAATCGGCGAAAATTCTGACGGAAAGCTCATGTTCACTGTTGACGGCAAGGGAAAATTCACTTGCGAAAGCGACTACTGGACGGCATACACGCAGAAAATGCTCTCAGAGTTCAGTAAGTAGTTTCAAACATTCTTTTTTCTGATATAATTTTCCCCATGGCAAAGGTAAAGTTTATTTCGGATTTTGACGACGGGGAAAATAAAAAAACAAAAACAGAAAAAAAAGAATCTGTCTTCAACTTATTTTTGAGGCTGTCTGCAGGGGCAAAGATTTTTGTTCTTTCTGCATTCAGCCTCCTTCTTCTTGCGATTCTCACATTCGCTTTCATTTCTTATTCTGACACTTTTAAAAATCCAGATAATGCAAGGCCGCTTTCAGAAGAGCAGCTTTTGGAATTCAATTCGACTCTGGATACCCTTTACCCTTCCCAGCGAAAATCGATTCTGAAGGAGCTTCCTTATTCTGTCACAAAGGCTAACCTTGATGTCTGGGCGGGTGCCGCAATTCTTATCGATGCTTCAAACGGCTGTGTTCTTTTTGAGAAAAATGCTGATGAAATCATTCCGCCGGCTTCAATCGCCAAGCTTTTTGTCATGTACATTGTCTTTAAGGATGCCGCTGAGGGAAAAATCTCCCTTGATGATGTGGTTCCTCTCCCTGAGCGGAGCTGGGCAATCAACATGCCAAAAGATGCCTCCCTCATGTTTTTGGGGCAGGGGCAGGTGGTGACTTTGCGGGAACTTCTAAAAGGACTTGCCGTCGCCTCTGGAAATGATGCCGCCATTGCCGTAGCCGATTACATTTCGGGCAGCACAAAGGCTTTCGTCCAGCGCATGAACGAGGAATGTGCCGCCCTGGGACTGACCCACACTCATTTTGTGGAGCCAAGCGGCTACGACGAGCACAACCTTACCACGGCCCGGGAGCTTGCCGCCTTCTGCTGCGAGTACATAAAGCGCTTCCCCCAGTCTGTCGAGGAGTTTCATTCCGCTCCCAGCATTAAGTACCCCATGGAAAAAAATCTTCCCTCATGGCTCAAATCAAAGGGCGACTCAACGGCAATCTATCAGAGAAACACCAACCCGCTTCTTGGAGTCATGGAAGGCTGCGACGGAATCAAGACCGGCTTCATTTATGAGAGCCGCTACAACCTTGCCCTGACCGCGAAGAGAAACGGAGTGCGATACATTTCAGTTACCATGATGGGAACAGGAGTCGGAAGCAAGCAGGGAAATGCAGGCCGGGTTCACGACGGAACTGAGATGATGGAATGGGCTTTCCAGTCTTTCGCCGACTTCGACCCCAAAGCCGAGCTTCCGGAATACTATGCCATTCCTGCCCTTGGCTCAAAAAACACGAACGGAAAATTTGTAAAGCTCGTCCCTGCATGGAAAAATGCGGTCACGGTTCCTCATATTTCAGGCTCAACCGCCCTTGACGATGCAAAAAGCGTAAAAGCCGTTGTAAACATGCCCCGCTTCATCTATGGCGGCGTAAAAATGGGCGAAACTTATGGCCAGATTCAGTACAAGCTCGGGGACACCGTTTTGGAGACAGTTCCCCTCGTTGCAGACCGCACTTACGAGAAAGCGGGAATTTTTGGAAGAATGATTGGGGCTTTGGTTAGCTGGAGATTTTGAAAACTGAAAACGGAAAACGGAAAGTGGAAAGCTGAAAGTTGAAAGTTGAAAGTGGAAAACGGGAAGTGATTTTTTTTAGGGGGAGACTGTCTAAAAACTAACAAATTTACATCGCTAAAATAATGATGTAAAATTCCAATATGGGATATATCGAAGGGGAAAATAGAAAGCAGAAGCTCTTATTTCCGGAAAGTCTTGATGAATATGTAACAGAAGAAAGTCCTGTAAGATTATTTGATGCATTTGCAGACAGCCTGGACATAACAGCTCTTGAATTTGACAGAAGCACGCCAAAAGAAGAAGGAAGACCTGGGTATAATCCGCGCGACCTGATAAAACTTTATATCTACGGATATTACTATCATATCCGTTCTTCAAGGCAGCTGGAGAGAGCATGCAAGGTAAATCTCGAAGTGATGTGGCTCATCAGAAAGCTTACCCCGGATTTCAGAACAATCGCCAATTTCAGGCGTGATAACAAAACAGCAATCAGAAAAGTTTTCAAGGAATTCAACCGTTTCTGCTACAAGATGAATCTTTTCAGTCTTGAAGGAATTTCCATAGATGGAAGCAAGTTTAAGGCAGTCAATGCGAAGGACAATAATTTCACGCAGAGCAAGCTCGATGACCGGATTGAAAGGCTGGATGAGCATATAAAGGAATATCTTTCAGCGCTTGACGCAGCAGATTTGTCTGACGAAGAAGCCAATGAACTTGAAAAGAAACTGAAGGAATACAAAGAACGCAAGAAAAAATACGAAGCAATACAGAAGAAAATGAACGATGAGAACCTGAGACAGCTTTCGCTCACAGACCCGGAATCAAAGCTTATGAAGATGAACGAAGGCTTCGGTGTCGGCTATAATACACAGACTGCTGTTGATGTCGGTACGCATCTGATTGCGGGTTTTGAGGTTACGGACTGCCCGACCGACCATGGCCAGATTACAAACATCGCACAGAAAGTAAAAGAAGATTTCGAAGAATTCGAAAGCTCTTCTGGCGGAAGCGAAGGAAAGAATATCCACGACATAATAGAGACAATTGCGGATAAAGGTTATCAGGATAGCGAGGACATGGCCTCTTCCCTTGCGAAAGGAATTATTCCTAATGTGATTCCTCAGAATGGAAATGTTGCAGAAGTTGAATATGATTATGAACCATGTGAGATTACGGAAAAAATCAGGAACAGCAAAAAAACTGAGGACCTGGAGAAATGCCTAAAAGCTGGAGTCGTGCCTGTAGTCTACAAAGAAATACTGAAATTTGAAGAAATGAAAGAGAAAACTCTGTACGAATATGAGTCAACGGATGCGGGAACAGCAAAGATGACAACAGAGCAGATGATTCTGAAAGCCCGCGAGGGATATTTTGTTCGTGATGCAGAGTCCAACCTTGTGTTCTGCCCGCAGGGAAAAATCCTGAGACAGAAGTCCGTAAAGAAAAACGGGAATATACGTTACTGCAACAAACTAGCATGTAAGAACTGCAAGCACAAGTGCATGAAGTCGGAATGGAAGGAAGTGGACTTTTCAAAAGACAGCCTGATTCACAAGGTCAGCGGAAATAAAAAAAATTCCGTAAAAGATGATAGCGTGAAACGAATAAAAAGGATAAAACAGAAAGCCGTCTTTACTTTGAAACTGAACATGGAAAAACTCAAAAAAAGAATGTGTGTTTCTGAGCATCCTTTCGGAACTATAAAGCGTCACCTTGGGGGATACTATTTTCTCTTGAAAGGAAAAATAAAAGTTGAGGCAGAAACTGCACTGCTTTTTATGGCATATAACATGCGCAGGGCAATAAATATGGTCGGTGTTAACCGTATGGTGGCTGCATTAGCATAAAAAAAAGCAAGGAAAAATCACTGCCCTTTTGAAAATACATGGTAAAAATCGCCGAATTTTAATTTTTAAGCGGATATATGTGTTTGGAGGATTGAGTTTTTAGACGGTCTG
>DGTW01000341.1 GCA_002393835.1 Treponema sp. UBA4326 | reverse complement strand
AAAGCAAGCCCAGCAGGGGTCGGAAAGCCTGACCAATTTGGTCGGGCTTTTTTTATGGCGTTTTTCCTGCTTTGCTGCTGCTTTAATCCCTTACGCATAACATTATGAAAAAGTTCATAACTTTCTTTTTATTTCTCTTCCCCGTCTTTTCTCTTTTTTCATTCACCAAAGATGATATAAAACTTTTTACCCTGGAAAACGGGCTTAAAATCTACTATCTCGAAGACTCTTCTTCTCCTACAGTCCGGCTTGAGCTGTGCATTGCGGCGGGATTTACCAATCAGGGGCGGGAGAACGGCGGCTTTTTCAATCTTTATGCCCGTCTTTTGGGAGGGAATCTTTCCAATGACAGCGTCCGCTTTGTCGCAAAAGTGGCGCCAAGTAATGCTGAGAGAGCGGTTCTGGAGCTTTCCGAAAAACTAAAGCCCCTCCAGCCCTCTGACTCTCAGCTTTCTTCTATATTAAATGCGATGAAAAGCGAATACAAGGATTTTGAGTCCAGTGCGGCGGGCTACATCAACACCGCAATCGACTCAAAAATCTTCCCTGAAAATCCCTGGACCCGTGAAAGCGGAGTTTCCTCTTCATTTACTTCCCGCAAAAACGAAGTCGTCCGCTCTATTCTTCAAAAAATCGCAGCAGAATATTACATCCCGGCCAATTCAGTCCTTTTCGTCAACGGAAACATCAGTGAGACGGCCCTGCTTGAAATCGCAAAAAAATACTTTTCTGTTTTCTCGAGTCTCCCGAAGAAGCAGCCTGAGGGGGGAGAATCTTATAATCCCACTCCCTTGTCAAAATCCCGCAAATTCATTCTTTTTCACGATGATTTTTCTGACGAGATGACTCAGATTGCCCTTCAGTACAAAAATCTCGGGCGGGACGAGGCTGATGTCCTTTCTGCCCTCTGGAATCAAAACGGCTCTTCATTTAAAAAACTTCTCCTAAAACAACGAAACCTCAAAATCCTTGGAGGCGAATACATTGATGTAAGCTCGGCCCAGGAAAAGTCTTCTTCAAGGCTGATAATCCAGTCGCTTTTGGGCGCTTCTAAGGTCTCTCCTGTCATTCAGGCTGACTTGTTTCTTTCGATGAGCCGTGACCAGGATGTTTTTTCAAAAAAAGAATTGCAGAAAACGCTCCGCTCATACAAAACCGAATTCACCCGCCTTTCTGAAAGCTCAGACAGGACTATGGAGAAATTTTCAGAATATCTCCCCCTGCACGATTCTTCTGACGGAGATGAGATTTCAGGATTTTTCTCAAAGGGCGAGAGATTTTCACAAATCGAAATCAGCGAATTACAGAAGAAAATCCAGACGGAAGAACCCTATGTTTTTGTTTTTTTGAACACGAAAGTCTACCAGAAATACGCAGCTGAATTCAAAAAAGCGGGTTTCGAGACGATAAATCAAAAGGACAGTGCCTGGTACAATCAGACGGCCTACAAAAATCCAGCGGATGACTCTCAGAAAAAAAATGAGGGCAGGAAAAGTCTTCTTGAAGAAATCGCTGCCTCTGCCGGCCGTTTCGTCTCAAAAAATCTCTCGGAATTCTCTTCCCTGAAACTCAAAAACGGAATTCCAATAACGCTCAAACGAAGCGAAAACTCAAATACCGCTGTACTCTCTCTCACGATTGCGGGCGGCGAGCTTCTTTTTACCGACAAGATTCCAGGGCTTTCTTCGGTTCTTACCGGTTCCATTGCCGTGAACATAAGGCGGCAGCTTGATTCTTATTCTGAAAGCGGGCTGGTCACGGGATTTTATGAAGTCACTTCCCGGACTCTTTCGACCCATTCAATCATCACGGTGGCCTGCCTTTATTCAGAGATTGAATATGCCATTCAGGCCGCCTACACGGCTCTTGTTTATCAGGATATTTCCCCGGCTCTGGCTGACGGCGTGACTTACGACGAGAGAACCCACTGGCGGCTCAAAACAGGCAGCAGTGAATTCCAGCTCTTGTGCGAGGCAATCCGCCTTTTGTACAAAAGCACGGACTATCCAAAACTCTACATCGACACCGAGGATAAGCCGTCTGAGAAACTGGAATTCACAAAAATCATGGCCTCATATCCCATTCTTCTAGATTCGTCCCGCTTTTCTCTGATTCTTTCTGGAAAATTGAAGGATGATGACTTTTTGCAGCAGACCTTGGACTCGACTTTCGGAAACCTTTCTACAATGACGGAAACCCAGTCAATAGAACTGGCTCTTCCCCGGCCTGACTTCAAAAAACTTGCATCAGAAGAAAAAAGAATTTCCATCAGGCATCTTTTTTTGACCGACATCTCCAAGGACAAGGCAGGCCCCAGACCGGCGGTTTTGATTCCGACCACGAAATTTTTCGACCCGATTTTGTACTGTCTTCCTTCGCCGGACTTGGCTTCTACTGACTGTGCCCTTTTTGACGCACTTTTGATTGAGCTTGCCTACCGCATGGAGGCTGCCTTAAGCCAAAAGCACCCGGAAATGAAGGTTAAGGCTCAGCTCCCTGAAAACGACATTCCCTTCGCAAGAATCGTCGTGACCAGCGTAGCCCGCACGGCTGAAGTCGATTCCCTTTATGCCGAATGCGTAAAATCAATTAAAAATGACATTTCCCGCCAGATTGAGATTCAGACAGAGGGCGTAATTGACCTTGAAAAAACTGACCTTTTGGCCCGGCTTGAGAACAACTGGCTCATGGCGGTAATTTCAGAGGCTGGAAGCCAGGAAGGAACGGCCCGCCTCATGCAAAGCGGTGAGATTCATAAAAATCCAAAGCTCTACCTTGAGCAGTATGAGGCAATAGCCAAAGCCAAAGCCGAAGATTACTTCCTGATTGCAGAAAGCTATTTCGGGACAAAAGCCCCGCTAAGCTTGTACAGCAAGGATTCAAAAAAGTAAGCCAAATTGACCTTCCTGACTGATTACGCAATCCATCCGTACATCATGCTCATCGGTGGGGATTTCTTCGACAATCTGGCAGGGAAGGCAGAAGCCGCATAAAAAGGGCTTTGCACCATGCTGTTGCATTTCTTCTATATAAATATCGTAGAATCCCTTTCCATGCCCCAGTCTTTTTCCGTCTTTGGTGAATGCGACCCCCGGAACTATTACAAAGGGGAGCGGTTCAGGCACAGCCTTCACCGAGACTCGCTCAAAAACTGTCTCACAGTTTTTGCCCCTGACGGGTCGCTCCCTACACGCAACGCCCCAAATCAGTTTTTCTAATCCCTCTTTTGGCTCCAGAATTCCGTATGCTCCGCTTTCCAGCTGCTCTTCAAGGCTTTTCCTTCCGTCAAGAAAATAAAAATCCATTCTGCTTCGTCCTTCTTTTAAGGCGGCAAAATCAACTTTGGGAACGGCGACTTTTTTTCCTTCTTTTAGTGCGTCAAGGATAAGTGGCCTGCAGTCCGCCTCAAGCCTGTCCGGAATATAAGCCAGAATTAGGTCAGCATTTTTGTATTCTTCAAGGGCTGTGACTTTCAGGCAAATCTTTTCGCCCAGGCTGACTTTATCTTCTTCAGAAAGATTTTTATGAAATTCTTCGAGAGTTTTCTTCATTTCTTTTCGTAATTTTTTCTTAAAATCGCTTATATTTTCACTCATAATAATGCAATTTTAGCAAAACTATGTTACAATTAAAAGGAGAACAGTAAAACTACAAAGCAAAGAGGTACTAAATGCTTAACGTAAACAACAATGCTTCCCTTTTGAAGCAGGACATTCTGGTAAAAATCGCAAAATTACAGCTAGAAGGCAAACTCGAAGAAGAAGTTCACTACATTCCCAAAGAAATGGTTCCCCAGGGAAGCCCTTCTATCCGTTGCTGTATCTATCACGACCGCGAAATCGTCCGTACCCGTGTCCTTGCCCGCATGGGATTCTCTGTAGAAAATATTGATGACGAAAAACGCCTTGCTGACTATGCAAAAGATGCTTTGGCTCGGGAAAAGCCGACCTGGCCAATGCTCACTTTCCTTAACGATGCTTGTAACGGCTGTGTCAAAACAAAATATCTTCCTACAAACGCCTGCCAGGCTTGTCTTGCCCGCCCTTGTAAAATGAACTGCCCTAAACAGGCAATCGACATCTACGACCACCGTGCCCACATCGACCCAAACAAATGTATCAACTGTGGTCTCTGCGCTCAGAACTGCCCTTACCATGCAATCGTAAAAATCCCTATTCCTTGTGAGGAAGCCTGCCCGGTGGGAGCAATTACCCGCAACGAGGAGACCGGCCACGAGCAGATTGACTACGACAAGTGTATTTTCTGCGGAAAGTGCATGAGCTCTTGTCCTTTCGGTGCCGTAATGGAAAAATCTCAGCTTGTTGATGTCATCAAGCACATTATGAACGGCAAAAAAGTCGTTGCCATGTACGCTCCCGCAATCGGTGCCCAGTTCAAGGGCGCAAAGGTCGGCCAGCTTGAGGGTGCTCTTCTTGCCGCCGGTTTCAGCCGGGTCTGGGAAGTCGCTATCGGTGCTGACATCACAGCCGACAAAGAGGCCGCTGAGTTCGCCGAGCGAATGGAGAGGGGCGACAAAATGATGACGACCAGTTGCTGTCCTGCCTATGTCCGTGCAGTTCAGATCCATGCCCCAGAGCTTAAAAATTGCGTCTCAGAGACAAAGTCTCCTATGATTTACACCGCAGAGCTTGCAAAAAAAGCCGACCCTGACTGCATCACTGTTTTCGTGGGTCCATGTCTCGCCAAAAAACGCGAGGGCTACGACAATGAGCTTGTTGACTATGTTCTTTCTGTCGAGGAAGTCAATGCTCTCTTCACGGCAAAAGAAATTGATGTCACAAAAATGGAGGCAAAACCCGGTAAATACAATCCGACTGTCTCTGCCCGAAACTTCGCAAAAACAGCAGGCGTTGCCGAGAGTGTTAAAATCCGTCTTAAGGACGCTTCAATTCTCCGTCCTGTCGTCATCAACGGTCTCGACAAGGCTGGGGTCAAGGCTTTGCAGAACTATGGCAAAATCAACGCTGGAACCATTCCGACTCCGGCAGACTGTCCTAACCTCATCGAGGTCATGGCTTGTGAGGGCGGCTGTATCGCAGGTCCTTCAGTCATCATGAACCCGAAGACAGGTGCAGCTCTTCTCAACATGTATGCAAACGCAGGCTCAAAAGAGCTTGTTGACGGAATTCCGCCAAAATGCGACATGGATGCCGTAATTGAGGGCGAAAAGTAAAGTTAGCAGGTAGCGGTTAGCAGTGAGCAGTTAATTTGCGTTACCGCTGCTACTCCGCTTCGCTCCGTAACGCAGCGGTCGGGCTTTTCGCCCTTCCGCTTGCGCTCCATTGCTCCGCTCCATTCTGTCGCTACGCAACTTCGGGGCTACAATCCCTAACGCTTTGCTTTTTATAAATTTGTATGTCCAAAAAGTTTCTTTCTTTTTTCTTTTTTTTGTCTTTTTTTTCAAACCTTTTCGCACAAGTTGCTTCAATCCGCCTTGGCGTTTTAAAAGGCCTTTCCTGCACGCCTTCTGCCTATCTCATCGAAAACAAGGCAAAACTTTCCCTTCAGAACATGGCTTTTAAGCTCTTTGATTCTGAGCAGAGCGAGCTTCCTGCTCTTTTGAAGGGGGAGATTGATGCGGGCTTTCTCTCGCCTGAAAGTGCCGCGGAAGTCTTTTTAAAGGGAAACAAGGCCCTGGTCTGTATCGGAAGCGTTCAGAACGGAAATCTCTTTCTTCTTACCAATGAAGAATCTTATGAAAGCCTCGAAGACCTAAAAGCTCAGAAAATCCTCTGTGCCCCCGAATCTTCCAGTTCAAAAATTTTGAGTTATCTTCTTTCAAAAAAGGAAATCAAGACGGCCAGTCTTTCTCGCGGAGAGGGGGAGCTTCCTTCAGATTCGGTTGGGCTTGATTTTTCTCTTCCGGCCGCCAGCATCGCCAATGCCCTTATTAACAAAAATGCAGCCTATGCGCTTTTGTCCGAGCCTTATGCCACGGTGGCAGTCAAAAATTCATCAGAAATACGCCGTGCCGAAAATCTTCAGAAACTTTACAACGAGGCCGAGGAGTGGAGCTCTTTCTCGTCCATGCTCCTTCTTGTCCGTGCCGATTTTGCAAAGGAAAAGCGGGATTTGGTGAAAAAATTCATGGACCTTTACAAAAATGCCGTGAACTGGACAAACAGAAACCCCAGTAAGGCCGCTTTTTTGTCAGAAAAACACAGGCTTTATCATTCGCCGGCCATACTAAGGGATTCAATTCCCCATGCAGCCCTCATCTGGCGGGAGGCTGGAACGGCGAGACCGGACATCGAAAAATACCTCACGGTTCTGGGAATAGAAATTCCTGGTGAAGAATTTTATAAATTCTGACGCAGATGCACGCAGATAAACACAGATAGGTTTTCGGGGAGAGGTTCAGGCTTTCCCCTCTTCTATAAAATTTCTGCCTTACTTTCCATTCCCATAAGTGCGTTCAATTTCCTGAATCTGATC
>DGTW01000331.1 GCA_002393835.1 Treponema sp. UBA4326 | reverse complement strand
GCGTTCTTTGCAAGTTTATAGCCCTTGTAAGCTCCTTCCATATCCTTTGTAACGAAAGCTGAGTCGGCTTTTTTGAATGTATTTGAGGCGTCCGCATATTCAGCTTTTTTGGCAACTCCGGCCTTTACGCTGTCGGCATTCTTTTTGGCGGCAAGAGCGGCACTTCGCTCTGTTTTGGCCATTTCTGCCAGTTGTTTTAAAAGAAGGGCCGAATAAGCGCTGAGAGCCTTGTCGGCATTGGCCCGCATGTCCTTACCGTTGTCTGAAGCTTCAAAATCAGACAGGGCCTTGTCAGCATCGGCATCCGAAAGACCGAATTCGTCCGCTTTAAGCTTTAATTCCTTTGCAAGACAGGCTGTGGCAAGAGCCTCGTAGCGGGAAATTGCCTCTTTGATTTTTTCGGAATGATCGGCAGCAGGATTTTCTTTTATTTCGGCTTTTAAGTCAGAGTAAAATTTGTCTGCGGCAGCCATTTTGTCTGGAAAATACTTTGAGGCCCCAGCATCAAGTGCCTTTTGTCGGGCAGCTTCAGCCTGAGAAAGCAAACTTTCGTTCTGAGCCGAGAAGTCTTCGGCAGGCTCAGCTTCTGGTTCCGGCTCGGGTTCAGGCTCCGGCTCTTCCACTACAGGAGCAACTTCTTCTTGTTTTTGCGGCTCTGGCTCCGGCTCTGCCGTTGGGGTTGAACCACATGAAAGCAAGGCCAAAACGGTCGCAAGGCTGAAAAATGTGAGCAAATACTTTTTCATTTTAGTCTCCCTTTATTTTGACATTTTCGTATTATTATCACTATTTAAAGCTAATTATAAAATAGAAACTAATCATAGGCAAGAAGCCAGACCGATTAAAAACAGGTCAAAGGCATTATAAAACATTCTCCGTTAAAAAAAATGGCTTTTCGGTCATGGAAAGGGCTGGTCGAAAAAGTAAGATGAGCCTTGCAAAATACTGAAGAAAAATGTGCATTTTGTAAAAGTCAGGTGTATAATTAGACAGTGTAGGAAAAGCACAAAAATATTTTCGGAGCAAAGTCATGGCAGAAAATTTCACTTATGATTTTATCGGCGAGCACCTGATAGTTGCCGAAGGAAGCGGCGGCTGGAATCTTGAGCTGAACAAGATTTCATGGAACAAAAAACCTGCGAAATATGACCTGAGAAGCTGGAGTGGTGATCACCAGAAGATGGGAAAAGGCGTTACCTTGACCACAGAAGAACTGGCTAAGCTCAGGGATTTGCTGAATAAAATAGAAATAAACTAAGTTCTGTATTTTGGACTAAGACTTAAACTGCCTCGTATTTGGCACAGCGACCGCCATTTTTCATAATGATTTCGTAGAGAAGCATGGAAAGCTGCGTTTCCTGCAAGCTTTGTCCGCTAGAACGAATTTCTGAATCCGTTCCAGAGATTGAGGCAAGCACGGCCGCACACTGCCCGAAGGACCAGACTCTCGCAGCCCTGGAATACTGATTGCGGGCTGTTTTGCTGGAAAAGCCCTTTGTTTTGAGGGTAAATTCATCAAGATAGGCTCCGCCTGCATGGATTGAATGCCAGAGTTCGAGACGACGGAAACAGGAAGCAAGGCCTGCAAGAATCATTACGGGGCTGTTGTTCTTTGTCAAAAGAATTTTCTGAAGTATTGAAAGGGACTCTTCAAGCCGACTGCTGGGACTTTCGTTGGGATTTGCCATTGCATCAAACAAAGTAAAGGCCGACTCTTCCCGGTTGTGAGCCAAAATCTGCTCTACATCGGACTCTGTGATTGTGTGATCTTTTGGGAAACAAAGGAAAAAGCGGTTACATTCGCCCCGAAGAGCCTCCGTGTTGTTTTCTGTTAGCTCCAGTATTGAGTCGACCGCATCCGCCTCGATAGCATAGCCATTCTTTCGGAAATAGCCCTGAAGCCAGGAAGCAAGCCTGCTTTCGTCCATTGCCCAGAAAATCTGTTTGTTTTCCTTGGGAACAAGCTTGTCCAATTTTGAGTCAACGGAAATTTCATCAGTGACGAGAATAAGGACTGCCGAATCTTTTGCCCCTTTCAGCCATGAAGAAAGCAGCTCGATTTCCTCTTTTTTTTTGACAAGCTCCGCCTCTCTGAGAACGACACATGTTGCAGGAACAAAAAGAGACTCGGTTTGAAGTTTGGCGATTATATCTTCAATTTTTGAATCAGAAGCATACAGGAGATAATTGTCAACATCGCCAAATTTCTTTATGAGAGAATTTTTTATTGATTCGACTTGCTCATTCCTGCTGCCAATTTCTGGCCCGGAATAAAGATAAATCGGAGCTGCCATTGTTCGCCAGTAAGCCTAGTATGTTCTTACGATATTTGAAAGAATACCAACGATAGTTACATCAGTAGAGTAAATCGGCTGGAAAGCAGCGTTTTCTGGTTGCAAGCGGATTCTGTCGGCTTCTTTGTAGAATCGTTTAAGGGTGATTGCATTGTCGATTACGGCAACAACAATCTGTCCGTCAACGGCAGTCTGAGCCTGTTCCACTACGGCCAAATCGCCTTCGAGGATGCCGGCTTCAATCATGCTTTGGCCACGAACACGAAGCGCAAAATAGCTTTTACCAGGACGAACGAAAGGCTCGGTGAGGTTTACATAGCCGTCAAGATTTTCCTCGCTCAAAAGAGGCTTTCCGGCAGCGACAGTGCCCAAAAGAGGTACTTTGCTGACAAAAGTTTCTGGCTGGTGATTTGCCCCGGAAATAACATTAAGAGAACGTGCTCTTTTTTGCGTCTGTGAAAGGAAACCTTTTTTTTGCAATGCTGCAATATGATCCTGAACTGCACGGAGAGAAATGCTGAAATGCTCGCCAATTTCGCGTACCGTAGGCGGATAATTGTTTTCCTTCGTGAAACCCGAAATGAAATCAAGAACTTCCTGCTGCCTTTCTGTAATCTGTTTCATGGTAAACTCCTTTTGCGTTAAGAAGGCATATTAGTCTTCTTCGAATTTGCTTTCAAACAGCTGGGCAATAGCTTCTACTGCCTCTTTTTCGTCTGAGCCTTCTGCTTTAAGGGTAAGCTGAGTGTTGTAACCAGCGGCCATCGTAATGACACCCATGATTGACTTAGCATTCACTGATGCAGAATCTTTTTCGATGGTGATTTCTGATGAAAATTTGTTTGCCGTCTGTGCAATCAGTGCGGCGGGGCGAGCGTGGATTCCAGCCCGGTTCAGAACAGTCAATAACTTTTCTGTCATAAAATATTCTCCTATACTTTTGAAAGCTCCGCAAAAGCGGTTTTGTTTTTTAATATGAATCGTCCATGCCGTAGTAAGTGCTCTGTGCCTCGCCTGTCTCAATCCATTTGAGAATGCTCTGATTGAAATCGCGGGCCGAGTTGTAACCACGGGCTTTGAGTCGTTCGTTCATTGCCGCCGCCTCAATGATGATGGGAAGGTTTCGGCCGGGCTTTACCGGGATTTCGATTGTCGGCACTTTTACGCCAAGGAAATCGACTGTTTCCATGTTATTGCCGACCCGGTCATAAACTTTTGAGTTATCCCATTCTTCGAGGCGGATAACAAGCTGGATTTCCTTTTGTTCGCGGATTGAGCCGACTCCGTACATTTGAGCGATGTTTATGATGCCGAGGCCACGAATTTCCATGTGATGGGAGATGAGGGTGTTTGCTCCCTGTCCCAAGATTGAATTACCGTTAACGCTGCGGATTTCTACGATGTCGTCAGCTACAAGGCGATGGCCTCGTTCAACAAGCTCCAGCGCGCACTCCGACTTTCCTACACCAGAATGGCCCGTAAGCAGGATACCTATGCCATAGACTTCCACCAAAACGCCGTGAAGAGTTTTTTTGGGGGCAAAAACATTTGCCAGCACCCGCATGAGCCTGAGAGAAAGCTCTGTAAGCCCCAGTTCTGTAATTAAGATAGAACAGCCCGAACGGTCTGCGAGCTCAACGAAATCTTCTGGAGGCTGTGTATCCCGGGCGAAAATCATGCAGGGAATGCCGTACTTGAAAAGCTGGGAAATTGAATCGAGTTTTTGCTCTTCATAGAGCTTGGTAAGATAAGCGCTTTCTGCTTTTCCAAAAAGCTGAATGCAGCCACTGGGAAATGAATCGTAGAAACCTGTAAGGGCAAGCCCCGGCCTGTTGATTTCTGGCACGGAAACAGCATTTGCGAGAGCCGTACGCCCGCCGATACATTTTAAATGCAGCTGGCTGTGTTCCGGCAACTCCATATCGAGCAAATCTAATACGGTAAAAAGCTTGTCCGCCATAAGTGTACTATACATTTTTTAAGCGAATTATTCAAGCCGTTTTTAATATTTTGTAATGCTTTATATAAAAAAATCCCCATACCATTTTGGCATGGGGAAAATTGCAATGAATTATAAGGAGATAGGATTCGGCATGAAAAATTGCAGGTTTTCAAGCCGAAAGAAAACTAAGGCTTATTATTTTTTTTCCTGGATTTTGTCCTTTTCCTTCTTTACTTTTGTATCGAGGACATCCATAAGTTTGTTCAGTGCGGCACCGAAGTCAAAGTCTTCTGAAGCGACATGAGCCTGTGCTCCCCACTTGAAGTTTACTGTACAATCAAAGCTGTATGCCTTGTCGTGCTTTACTCGAAGAATAAGGTCAACGATTAAATCTTCGGCATAGGAAATTCGAGAAAGTTTTTTCTCGATCATATCTGATTGTTTTTCTTCTAGTACAAAGCCGACGGCTGAAACTGATTTTGTCATTTTAGTGCTCCTTTAAATAGCAATTGTTTTCGCCATAAAACTTGCGACGCAGTTATGAGGAATGGCGAAGGAGATATTCTCTCTCACTGAATTTATTATACTACGGAATTTCAAAATCTCCAAATTTTATTTTAATTTAATTTTTTTCATTTGTTTTTTTCACGCTACCCTATTTTTTTTACATTTTTTTTCACTTTTTTCCTGAGTTACTGCCGAAAACCGAATTTCTTTCGCTATATATAGGCAAGGAGATTTAGAAAGATGACTATCTATTCATTTTCACCCTTCGGATACGAGGGAGCCTTGGTCACTGTTGAAGTGGATTTGCGACGGGGAATTCCGGCAATTGACATCGTAGGACTGGCTGACAATGCCGTCAAAGAATCGAGGGAAAGGATGCGCTCTGCCATCAGGAATTCGGGCTTCGATTTTCCCATGGAGCGGGTTCTGATTTCCCTTTCACCGGCAGACTTAAAAAAAGAAGGTTCTGGCTTTGACCTGCCTCTTGCCCTGGCCGTTCTTTCGGCACAAAAAGAGGGGGCGGGTCACTCCGGCAGCAATGACAGGAACGAAAACTGTGAGCCTATTCTTGTAATGGGCGAACTGGAGCTTTCTGGGGCAATCAGGCCGGTAAGAGCTATTCATGCGGCAGCAAGCACAGCCCTTCAGGCAGGAATCACGAAATGCATTGTCGCCCAGGCAAATGCGGCTGAAGCGAGGGAAGTTTCAGGAATGAGGGTTTTCGGAGCTGCAAATCTTTCGGATGCATTTGAAGCCCTCGCAAAAGCAGAGTTTTTCACCGCTCTGGATGAAAAGAACGAGGATTTTTTTATTCCAGAAGAGAGCGTAGAGGTAAGGGGCGTGCTTTTTCCTGTGGAAGACAAAAGCATGGAATTTGCAGACATCAGGAATCAGAAAAAACTCCTGCGTGCCCTTCAGATTGCGGCGGCCGGAGGACACAATATTTTAGCTTACGGACCTCCAGGTTGCGGAAAGACACTGGCCATGTCAAGATTTTCAGCCCTTCTCCCCCTTCTGACGGTGGAAGAAGCCCAATCAACGACCAGAATTCATTCAATCGCAGGCCTTTTGAGACCTGAACAGCCGCTAATGAGAATTCCTCCATTCAGGATGCCCCATCAGACTTCATCAATAGAAGGAATTTGTGGAGGAGGACAAGGCTGTAGACCAGGGGAAATTTCACTTGCACATAACGGAGTGCTTTTTTTGGACGAGGCGGCGGAATTCAAGACTTCGGTTTTGCAAATGCTCAGGGTTCCTGTTGAAAACGGAAATATAACAATAAGCAGGGCTGGAAGAACGACAATCTATCCGGCCTGCTTTCAGCTTTTGGTTGCGACAAATCCCTGTCCCTGCGGAAACTATGGCTCTTCAAATAAAATCTGTCTTTGCTCCATGAAAAGCGTCGAGCAATACTGGCGAAAGTTCTCCGGGCCACTTTTAGACAGAATTGACATCCGCATTCATGTGGAGACACCTACGGACAAAACCCTGGTTATTGAAAAAAAACAAAGACACCCCTGCGAATCTTGCTGTGACCAGAGCAATTGCGGTAACTGCGAGAAAATTCAGCAGCTTGCAGAAGAAGATGAGGCCGGGCTTTCAACGGCAGAACTTCGTCTGAAAATCGCTGATGCAATTTTAATTCAGCGGGAAAGGCAGGGAAAGCGGAACTCAAGGCTCTCCCCTCAGGAAATCCTGGATTTTTGCAAGTTGGGACGGGAAGAGCAGGCAATTTTGGATGCTGCGATTACAAACCATGATTTTTCACACAGGGCAATAAGCTCAATCCTAAAGCTGGCAAGAACGATTGCTGACATGGAAAAGTCCCAGAAAATCAAAAGCGAGCACTTAATGGAAGCAATCGGGCTAAGGCAGGACTCAGGCCCTCTGGATTTGTTCAACGGGGAATAGGAAGTGGAAAGTTGAAAGATGAAAGTGGAAAACGGAAAGATGAAAGTGGGAAGGTGAAATCGGGAAGTTGGAAACGGGAAGATGAAAACGGGAAACGGAAAACGGAAAACGGAAAGTGGGAAGGGAGTTGCCGGGCGCCACCTTGCTTCGCATGGTCGAAAACCTCGTGTTTTCTCCCGCCACGGCGCCTGCGTTCGCTCCCGCCTGCATCCGTGCAGGCTCTTTCTCCCCTTGGTCGGCGCTCACTTCGGAGCTCGAGTCGCGTTTTTAATTTAAAATAAAAAAACCTTGCTAGATTTCTTTTAGCTAGCAAGGCTCTAAATACCGGGTCTGAGACTCGAACTCAGACGCCCGTGAAGGCAACAGATTTTGAGTCTGTAGTGTCTACCATTTCACCAACCCGGCAAGTTAAGAAAGAATATCAAAAAAAATGGAGAATATCAAGAGCTTTGTATAGAATTATAGTAAAAAAGTGATTTATCACCCCAAACAAAATCAGGCTCCCGGTGAGAACACGCCATCAAACTCGCGGTGAACAAGTTCAAGCGAGTTTGTGTCGCAACCTCACCTACGCCTGATTTTGCATTTGGCTGACACCAGTCTTTTACATTAACTCTTTTCAAAGTTTTTGTTATTCTTTCATCTTACATAAAAAAAGGAAGATATGATGGATTTTGTTGGAAAGGAAGCGGAGGTCGTCCTTAAATCTGTTTTTGGATATGATTCCTTCAGGCTTCTTCAGAAAGATATTATTTCTAATGTGCTTGCCAAAAGGGATACCCTGGCAATTATGCCCACTGGCGGAGGGAAATCGCTTTGCTATCAGATTCCGGCTTTGATTTTTGAGGGGCTTACGGTTGTAGTATCGCCTTTGATTTCCCTCATGCAGGATCAGGTGGCGGCTTTGAATGCGGCCGGCGTAAATGCGGTCTTTTTGAATTCTACGGTGGAATGGGAAGATTACAAGGATTCGATGAATTCAATCCGGCGGGGTGAAACAAAAATCGTCTATCTTGCCCCGGAAACCCTGGTCACGCCGAAAATCAATGATTTGCTCCATGATTCCAGGGTGACAGTAAGCTGCATCACCGTTGACGAGGCTCACTGTGTCTCGGAATGGGGACATGACTTCCGCCCGGACTATCTTGAAATCTCATCACTGCGGAATCAGTTTAAAGATGCAGTTTTTCTTGCCCTCACTGCAACCGCAACCCTACATGTCAGGGAAGACATCATCAAAAATCTCAGACTGCAGAATCCGGCCGTGCTTGTCTCAAGTTTTGACCGCCCCAACATTTACCTTGATGTGAGGCAAAAAAATCGAGACGCCCTTGACCAGGTTGTTGAATGCATAAAAAGGCACTGGGATGAAAGCGGAATCATATATTGTTTTTCAAAAAGACAGGTCGATGAGCTCACCGATAAACTTGACCGGCTGGGATACTCAGTGCTCAATTATCATGCGGGACTTACAGATGAAGTGCGGGCTGACCATCAGACAAAGTTTATCCGGGATCAGGTTCAGATTATGGTGGCAACCCTTGCCTTCGGGATGGGAATCGACAAGCCTAATGTCCGCTTTGTGATTCACTATGACATGCCCAAGTCCCTGGAGCAGTATTATCAGGAAATAGGACGAGCCGGGCGTGACGGACTGGCAAGTGAGGCTCTTCTTTTGTACTCGGCGGGCGACATCCATAAAATCCGCTATTTCTTTGAGGAGGCAGCCGACAAGTCAAGGTGCGAGAATCTTTTGCAGGGAATGATTTCCTATGCCACAGGAAGAACCTGTCGGCGAAAACTTCTGCTCTCTTATTTTGGCGAAACTTTTACGGGTAAAAATGAACACTGCTGTGATTTGTGCGACACAGGTCCTGCCCCGGAAATTGACATGACCATTCCCTGCCAAAAACTGATGAGCTGCATCATCAGGACGGGAAACAGGTTCGGCTCTGCCTATGTGATTGATGTCCTTCTCGGCTCACGAGGGAAGCGAATCCTTGAAAACGGACACAACATGCTCTCAACCTGGGGAATCGGCCGGGAGCTGGATAAAAATCAGTGGCATGAAGTCGTAAATCTTCTAATCGAAAAGAATTTTATCACGAAGTTCGGGGATTACAATATTCTTCTTCTGACAAACGAGGGACTTGCGGCGTTGAAAAACCGTGACAAAATCATGCTGCCCTTCAACATGCCCAAGAGCAGGGCCACAAAGTCAGACGACTTGTATGCGGAAGGAAGTTTTACGCCCAAATACCACGCCAGCGTAGGAAGTGCCGGCGGAATCATGTTCCCCAAACCGGAAAAGAAAAAATCAGCATGGGCACAATCAAACTCTCAGCAAAAAACCCAAAAAGAAGGCTTCGTCCTCCACAAAAAGGAAGTTGATTTCGGAGAGGATGCAGAAGCCAGGAGAATCCAGACAGACCTCAAAAAATGGAGGCGGCGCAAGGCTGAGGAAATGAATGTCCCGCCCTATGTAATCTTCGGCGACAGAACGATGAACGACATTGCGATCAAAAAGCCACGGTCAGAAGTCGCCCTGTTCGATGTGAACGGACTGGGAGAGAAGAAAGTTGAGAAATTCGGGGCGGACATACTGGCAATTGTGGGGGAAGAGTGAAAACTGAAATTTCATTATATGACACAGAAAAGCTGAAGGATAAAATTTTCACAATACGAGGACAGCAAGTTATGCTTGATGTTGATTTGGCTGAAATTTATGGCTATGAAACAAAATATTTTAATCGCCAGATAAAGAACAACATCGAACGATTTGACGAAGATTTTCGCTTTCAGTTAACAGACGAAGAAGTGGCAAACTTGAGGTGCAAAAATTTCACCTCAAGCTGGGGAGGCTCCAGATATAAACCTTATGCTTTTACAGAACAAGGAATCTATATGCTAATGACCGTCTTAAAAGGCGAACTGGCCATCAGTCAAAGCAAAATGCTCATACGAATGTTCAAGGAAATGAAGCATTTCATTCAAAATAACGCGCACATCTTTGTAGAAATCGACAACATCAAAAATCATCTGCTTCAATCCGACATTCATCAGAAGGAAACCGATAAAAAAGTTTCAGAGATTTTCACCCTTCTTGATAAATACAATGTGTGCGACAGACAAGGCATTTTCTTTCAGGGGCAGATCTTTGATGCGTATGCAAAATTCGAATCTTTCATTGCACAGGCAACACAAGAAATAATTCTGATAGACAATTATGTTGATTTAAGCATTTTGGAACGATTTGCAAAGAAGCAGTCGAATGTTAGCGTTACGATTTTCACCGCCCCGAAAAACAAACTGACAGCACAAGATATTCAGAAATTTAACGCGCAATATCCTACGCTGACAGTGAATCACACGACAAAAATGCATGACAGATTTCTGATTATCGACAAACAAAATTTATACCACATAGGTGCTTCGCTCAAAGACTTAGGAAAGAAATGCTTTGCATTTGAGGTTCTTGACAGCTCGCTGATTCCACTGCTTTTACAGGATGTTTGATTTTTCAAAAACCAAAACGCCGCTCTGGAAAATGCATCAAAACGGCGTTTAACAGATAGGAAAGGGCGCAGTCCAATCAGCTAAAAACTCCCCGTGCGCAATCTATCGTGCTATCTATAGTAAATATAACATAAATCACTGTAATGTCAAAAATTCTTGAAATTGAAACTTTTGAGCTCAAAATCCATTCGCTTTTTCCACACTTCTGCCTTATACTGATTCCATGTGTAAAAAATGTGGAAAGCCGATTAGTCAGGCTCAAATTTTCAGAACTTCGACATGCGAAGTTTGCGGGGCAGACTTACATTCTTGCGTGAACTGCAAATTCTATTCTCCGGGAAGCCATTACGACTGCCATGAGACAATCGACGAGCTTGTAAAGGACAAGGAAAGTGCAAATTTCTGCGATTATTTTTCGGTCGCTCAGATTGATGCGGGGGCTGGAAATCAGGGGCCGGGCAAGTCTGACCAGGCAAGGGCTGCCTTTGCCGCTTTGTTTGGATGAAAAAAAACTTCCAGGTTGAGCAAAAAGCCGTTCTGGGCTTCAACTCAATTAATTTGCGGACTGATTATTTTTCGACTTCCTCTTTGTAACATTCTGCGGTGCTGGCAGGTCCGTCCCACCAAAGTTTTGTCGCATCATCGTAAGCCATTTTTGCGGTGTTTGATTCCATAAAATCAAGAAGAACGGACTCAGGGCTTTTTCCTTTTTCTTTTGCAAGCTGCTCAACCGCAAGAAGAGTGTTTATATCCATTGCAAACAAAGTTTTTTCACTAGGCATAAACTACTCCAAGGAAACTTTTTCAAATTTTAAAAAGTGCAATTTTGAAAGAGCTTTATCTGTCCTAAAACAAAACTGGTCTTGCAATCGCTCAGGAAGAAGAAGGCTTATACACATTTTGTCAGATTGTTCGCTCCCCATCTCGCCGAAGACATTTCCCATATATGCCATAATTGTCGTATTCGTGTCATCGTTCGCAATTTTCCCGGAAATCACATCATAAGATTCCAAGTTCTTGCGGATATCAACAAAAACATCATTTCGACGATGGGCTACTATACAATGAAGCCAGTTCACATCAGCCGTTTCAAAGGCAAAAATATTCAAATCATCGACAGAATCAACTTTAAAATAGGAAATATAAGCGAATTCCTCACCGCTGGAAACATATCCTCTTGATTTTGCTTTGGTCGCAGTTATTTTTGCAAAACTCTTTGCCTGTTCTTTTGACAAAGTAAGATAAAATCCCCTGCCAAAATCTTTAAATCTCGCACATTTTTCCAAATCAGGCTCTTCGACTGCACAATAACTACCATGGTAAAGAACAATTCCTTCTGACAGATTTTTCATACGAACGCCCCCTTGATTTTGAGATATTCGTACACATCCTCAAAAATAGCCTCGTCGCCCTCAACATGAAAAACACCGAAACCCTCGCGAATATACTTTAGAACATCAAATTTCTTGAAAAGCCGGGAGGTCTGCTTTAATGAAAGCTTTAATTTTGTCGCCGTGATTCTGAGAATTCTAATCTGCATGTATAAAATCTGCTGAGATTCTGTCATGGTTGTTGCAGTAATTATAGAGCGATTCTGGCAATTTTTAAAGCGGGAATGGGAGGTACTACAGGGGCTCCGCATTATAAACCGTATTGTCTAAAAAATGGCTCCCAGTCG
>DGTW01000296.1 GCA_002393835.1 Treponema sp. UBA4326 | reverse complement strand
GATAGATCGTTGCGAAGCCTTTTTTTATTGTTTGAATTTTCAAACGCCGTCAGCAGATTTGCTGGCGGTTTTTTATAACTTAATTAATTTGTCATATTGTCATTTCTTCAATTAAAATATAAAATAAAACATACAGATAGATGACGTTTACAAATAAGTGAGAGAGGGAATGAAAGATGGCATTAGAACATGTCTGTAAATGGACGGAGCACGGATGGGTTAGGACGAATGCCGGGTCTTATGCAAGAGAAGTTAAACGCACTGTACATGCCTATGAGCATAAATTGATGTGTGAAATTTGCGGTCAGTATGTAACACTTGCATATGGGAAGATTAGGGAGCCCTATTTTAAGCACGAAACAAATGAGGAAAAAAGCTGCCCAGATCGTGCAACACTTTCAGAAACACAACTTAAAGCATTAAAGAAGGAATTTTCGCTGCCATTAAAAATAATTATTAAAAATAGTATTGAATTTCAAATTGGTTTTCCAAGTGGTTGTATGAACCAAAAAAATAAAAGCGGAAATATTTTCATAGAGAGAGACGGAGAAAAACCGAGAACATATACTTATTCGAGAGAAAGATTAGATGATGAAAAAATATCTTATCTATCAGTGGGAAGCGTACCGTCAGAAAGGTATGAATTGCATGACAGCAGCGGATTATTAAAGAAAAACTGCCCGAAAGTCGTAGAAGGCGTTAAAGCGAGTGGTACATTATTCGACCAAGAAACAGGCAAGAAATTGTCAATAGACGCGGATGTTACCATTCATCATAAATATTTACTTGTCATTAGAAGAATTGGATATGGTGTCTATCGTTGTGTCGGTTTGAGCGTGAAGCCAATTAAAGAATTTGGGAATGGTTGGCGTATCTATGAAGTTTCAGCTGAGCGGGTTTCTCAGGATGTCGCTGCGTTTTTCCAAAATTATCACGCTAGACTGACAGATGAACCGGCTAAACTTTTTCCGATTTGGCCAGCATGTGTGGAGCGGCCTTATCAAGTTTATTGCGGAAGAAGTGAAAGGGAACTGTATTTCTATTTGATGGGGCATTATACGGAACTAAATATTCCTGGATCTTCAACACCGGTATGGGAGAGTGAATCTTCACGCTGTTATAGAACATTATGTGATGATAGGCAGAAGATAGCATTAGTCAGCCGGACAAAAGCCCTTTTGTACACATATTTTAGTCGAAAGGATTTATCAGAATTTGCGAATCATTCAAAATCCATAGTCAGTGTTGTGGATGAAAATGGACAAATGATCGAACCGGGAGAACAAACAAAATTACCACATAAAAATCAAATTAACGTTTCGATGAAATTTGATGGAGTTGCGGAGTTGTTCGATTCGGAGGGTGAAATAATTGAAAAATATTTCATTAAAGCGGATCAAAACTGCAGTATCGGGGATATACGATTGGACCGCCAGCTTAAAATTTTTTGCGGACAAGATTGTGTGTGGCAAGTATCCTACAAAAGGAAAGAGCGGAAAAATAAAAAGACTTCGTTTGACCGCGATTTGCTGCAAAAACTTGTTTCGTTTAAAGGGGATTATATACCGGTTTCGAGGTCGATCGGCGCAGTGGCTGCAAAGTTCAAAGATAATCCGGAAATTTGCAGATGGCTTTCTACTCAGTTGCACAGTGGTAAAATTTCAAGAAGAGCGATTAAGTTATTGATTACAAAGTTTTCAGAGGATAAAAAGAATGAGTAATATAATCTGCGAAGTAAAACCTAGCAATAATGGCGTCATATTACAATGGCTTGCTGGAATTAAAGATGGAACGATTGTAAGGTTAAAACAAGATAAACTAAGGCTTGAAAAAGACAAAAAATATTATTATAAAAGCAATGGACCGGAAAAGATTGGCACGATAGGGGTGTGGAATTGGACAAGACAGACAAATCAAACAGATGGAAATATCGTTTTTATACAAAGTCAATATACTGAGAATGTCAGGCCAATTGAAATCATCGCAATTGAACTGCAAGTTCAATCTAAATCTGAAGTGGCGAATTATATCAGATCGAACGCAATCAAAGCTAAAGAAAACGGATTGGATGTTTTAATTTGCTTTCCATCATCAGAAAAAGAAAATTTATATGACGGTGTATATTGTAAAAACGATGAATTTGAAATTATCGATTCGAAATTACACTTAAAAGACAATATTCATAAGCTTCCACTTTTCCAAATAGATTCGAACGAGATTGTCAGAACAAAACAGTACGACTTTTATTATAGGCTTGAGTTAGGCGTAGCTAATGATTTTATTGAATTAAAAGAGCCAAAAGAAATATTAATCGATCTGCTCCTTGAACATTCGGATTGGGCGTCTATGAGCGCAAAAGGGCTTTCGCAAAAAGATTACAAAATAGTCAACAAGTATTTAAATGATTTTTTGAATAAAGATTTTTATGAAGAATTTGCAGAGAGAAGTGGATGTACGCTTACAGATGCAAAAGCGATTTGCCGGGATTTTATAGAAAACAGCGGGACCTATTTACAAGAGAAAAGTGATGGGGAAAATCAATTTATTGACGATATTTTCGAGCACAATCGTTCACTTCGTGAAAAATATGAAAAACGAGTTGATGAAAAATGGAACGAAAAACATGCTTCAAAAATACAGGCGGAACAGAAAGAATACGATAATCTGAAACAAAAAATCAAAAACGAGCAATCTGGACTGCAGCAATTGAAAAATGATTTATCTTCGGAAATTAAAGTGCTTAAGCAGGAAAAAGAAAAAGAAGCCCATGCTCTGGAAAAATGGAAGGAAGAATCTCAACAAAAGAAAGTAAATAAAGAAATTGAACTGAATATTCTTAAAGATCAAATTGATAGAAAACAGAAACAAATCAAGGAACTTGAGCAAAAAGTTGCAAAACAGAGGGAAAAAGCAGAAAAGATAACGAATCAAGCGGATAATCAAATTGTATCTCAATCAAAAAGAATCAATAGCATTGAATCACCTCAAGATGTAGAAAAATTATTTATTGAGGGAAAACCATTGGCAGATAATGATATAGATGAGTGCGCTAATTGGAGCGATATGTGCTCGATATTAAAAGAAAATTTTGGTATTGCTGGTGTAGATGAAAATGAAAATAGCATACTTACTGGTTTTGTCAGCTATTTATACGCAGCTTATTTAAACGAAATTCCGGTTTTACTTGCCGGCCCAAATGCAAAAAATATTGCTGATGCCTTTTCCGCGGCTGTTTACGGAAAGACTGCGGATCGGTTTAACTGTGAAGGGCAATACCAAATTACGAAATTGTCAAATGGAAATGAAAGTCCTTTTACAGTGATTGACAATGTTTTTCATGCAAATTGGCTCGATCATGTTGATGATATTACAAGTGAATTTCAATATTGCTGGTTTACCAATGCTTTTGCAGAAAATCTTATTATAGAGCCTAGAGGCCTGTACAATTATATGATTCCAGTTGTAACAGATTTATTTGTTACAGTCCGCCCTGATACTGATCCAACTTATTACGGCAAACAAAAGCAGGATTTTGATATTAAAGGTGAAGATAGGAAAATCCGCAGCTGCTTAAAGGTTTTACAAGGTTTTGGCTTAGGCAGTTTATATCGCAGAAATATTGAGATGATTTTAAAAACGCTTAACGGAATGCCGGGCTACTCGGATGATTGGGCCTATTATTTTGTTTTACTTCCATACGCGATTTTAACGGGAAATGAAAGATTCTTAGTTGAAACGATTGAGTCATCCGAGAAAATTTCAAATGATTGCCGGGACATCATCATGCAATACCTCGGAGACAACCAATGACACGGGATTTGCTAGAACAAATCGCTGATGATTTAGGCATTCGAAAAGGCAGCAGAGAGTCTGAAGAATTTTGGAAAGTACGCGTGGCCTACAGTGCGGCTGGGAAAATGGCATTGGGATCACTTTGGGATGAAGAAGACGACAATACGCCGATCTCGGTTCGGCATTTTAAACACAGGGCAGAGAGAGAGCTTACAGCGCTTTGCGCAATCGATTATGACCTGAAATATCAAATTGAAGCAGAAAAACAGATTGACGCAATAGTCGGTGAAATTTACGATATTTACTTAAATTGCGGCTATATTTATCATTCCCCTAATCGCATTGCGCCATGCGAGGAGAAAATCGTGCGGATCAATGGCTTATCCTTCGTGCGCGGCTGCGGTCTTCAGGAACCCCTAAAGGTCTGCGGACTTGGGTTATACGAAAATATCGCATATGCGATGGGAAATTACGAACGTGTAGAAAGCCTTATCGATTTATATCAATTACAAACGACACCATACGATAAATGGTTAGAAAAATCGGTAAACGAAGAAGAATGGCAAGAAATAAAGACAGCTGGGGATGTCGAATATCTTCGAATCAAGACGCCTTTTTATTATGGTTATTGGCAGGGAAAGCCGGATGAACAAATCGTTTCACTTATGAGAACAGAAGTGAACACGCAGGGACAACAGAGCAGTTATTATCTTTACAAAAAAGAGGGTCAAATGGTTAAAGCGCGTCAGCTGCCGTATTGGCTGATCGAAAATAAGGGTTACCGTTTTGCATCTAATTGGATATTGAAACGGCAGAGGACACTTCCGCCGTCTCTATATATAAACGATGGCGATTTGATACATCTTCATATTCAATATCTCTATCCACCCAATATTCAGAATTTTATCAAACTCTTCTCATGGCCGAAATATTTCAATGATTTAAAGAAGAGTGCGTTTGAGCGCGTCATGAATCGGGACGTTTTTCGAGTGATTCGCAAGACGCTTGAAACATTGGGATTCCAATTTAAAGAAGGGAAATAAGGTATCATGTCCAACGGAGCAAATGCCGTTCACAAACAGCTGCGGACGGAATTAGAAAATTACATCAAATCACAGTATTTTGGGAAATCGCCGCTTTTGCTGAACGCCATCAATGATAAGCTAGATGAAGAAGGACTTTTGTACCGGAAGCCCTATATTGAGTCTTCTCCGGCGTACAAAATGGTGGAAGACGGTATTGCGAAGTCGTCTCTGCCGGATTGGCTCAAGACTTTCTTTTCAGAACTCTCTCAAAAGGGCCTCGGCGTTTTTCCATCACCCTTTAAGCATCAGGTCGACGCGCTCGAACAAGCCTTTGCTGGAAAAGATTTGTTCGTTTCGACAGGAACGGGCTCCGGGAAAACCGAGTGCTTCATGTGGCCGCTTTTGGCAAAACTGGCTGCGGAAGCGCGGGAAAACAAAACGTGGCATCAGCGGGGCGTGAGAGTGGTGATCATGTACCCGATGAATGCGCTGGTATTCGATCAGATCAGTCGCCTCAGAAAATTGATCGGCGATCCGGAGGAACAATTTATTCAAACGTTTAGAGGCATTTGCGGAGCTGAAGTACGCCGCCCTCAATTCGGCATGTACACCGGGCGGACGCCTTATCCGGGAGATGATCCAAGCGCAAAGCAAGATCATGACCTTGAGAGGACACTTCGAAAAATGATCGACTCTGAAAATGGGGAAGAACGCATTTATCTCGAAAAATTGAAAGCGGACGGGAAGGTTCCGGCGAAAAAGGATTTGAGCGCTTTTTTGGAACGGATTCACAACAGCGAGCATCGGCCTGATCCAGAGGACGCGGAGCTGATCACGCGCTTTGAAATGCAGGCATGCTGTCCTGACATTTTGATTACAAATTATTCCATGTTGGAATATATGCTGCTGCGTCCGAGAGAAAAGAAAATCTGGGACGACACGAAACGTTGGCTTGAAGCTGACCCGAAAAACAAGCTGTTATTTATCATCGATGAAGCGCACATGTACCGCGGTTCGTCCGGAGGCGAAGTGGCCCTGCTGATCAGACGGCTGTTCCACAAGCTCGGTATCGGGCGCGGCCGTGTGCAGTTTATTCTGACGACGGCCAGCATGCCAAATCGAAACGAAGAAGACCGGCAAAAGGTGATGCAATTTGCTCGGGATTTGACCGCGGCGAAAGGGGATCATCCGTTTGTTTTTCTAACCGGCGAAAGAGAAACGCTAGAAGGACTCGCCACGAGAAAGATCCTCCTTGAAAAATTTTTATCGATTTCGCCCGAGCAGTTCGAGGATGACGCAACCCGTCTGGACGCACTGAACGATTTTTGGCACGGCGTGGACGGTGCGGGTGCGCCCTTTGAGACCACAGAGGCTGCGGCTGAATGGATGTACGACAATCTCGTCTATTACAAGCCTTTTGCCAAGCTCATGAAGCAATGCCGGGGAGAGACCTGCTCCCTCGACGAGTTGGCGTCCGGTATCTTTAGAGGTGAGCCAAAAGACGACGCGCTGAAGGCGGTGAGCGTGCTGCTCGCCATCGCGCCGATCGCTCGAGACCGCAAAGGGGCGGTGCTGTTTCCGGCACGCATGCACATGTTGTTCAGAGGCATTAGAGGTGTGTACGCCTGCACCAATCCAGATTGCAGCCACGCCCATTCAGACGGGAAATTGACCCTTGGCGAAATCTTTTTGTCGGACGGTGAATTGATGTGTCCGGCATGCGGCAGCAGCGTCTACGAATTGTACAATGACAGACGCTGTGGCGCGCTGTTTTTCAAAGGATACGTTTCTGAAGACGCTTATGAGCGAAAAGAGCGGACTTATCTCTGG
>DGTW01000151.1 GCA_002393835.1 Treponema sp. UBA4326 | reverse complement strand
GACTGTTTCTTTCTGGACATTTTGTCCTCCTATATAATAGTAGAGAGATGAAGATTCGGTAGTGGATTAGAACCTTCAACAAAAACATTATTGATTATTCTAATAAGCATAGCACCAAATCAAGAATCAAACAAGTGATAAATTTTACAGATTTTTAACATCATTATTATTTTTAAATAGATAAAGAAAACTTCTTCAGTTATAATTAAAAAAACCGATATTTAAACAAAATAGTAAATCGCAATAGTTTTTCCGGAGGAATATATGAAAAAAACACTGTTTATCCTTGGTGCCGCTATTTTAAGCGTTCAGGCTTTTGCCTTTGATACCGAAGCATCAATCAAACCTGTTGGCTCTGCAAAAGAGTACACGAAGACCGTATATCAGATTACGGAGAAATTCGGTGATTACTACCGCTCACCCCGTGCAAAATTCGTCCATGTTTTTGATGCAAGTGGCCGGGAACTAGAGGCTTCTGAACTCACCAGCAAGGATTCTCTCGTTGACCGAATCGTCTATAAATATGAAGGAAACAATCTTGTTGAGACAGTCTGCACTGATGCTGACGGAAAAATTGCCTGGAAAATGACAAGGACTTACGATGCCAACGGAAACAAGCTGGAGGAATCTGAATTCAATGCCAGCGATGCCCTGGTTAACAAGACAATCTGGAAAATCAACGGAAAACAGATTGAAGAGTCTTACTACAATGCTGACGGCTCGCTTCTTTCTAAAATCATCACGAAGAACGATGATCAGAATAGAATTGCCGAGGTTGCTCAGTATCTTTCAAGTGGTGCTCTCGAAGAAAAAGCCACATACAGCTACAATGATGCGGGAAAACTTTCAGAAATAGCATATTCAAACGGAAGCGGCGTTCAGACAAAAAAACTTGTTTATCGATTCGATGCTTCTTATCAGATTACTGAAGAACAGACTTACAACAGCGAGAATAAGCTTGTGGTTCGCGTAATCTACAAATATGACGGAAACGGCAACATCATCAAGACAACGACCTACAATGTCGCTGAAAAATTCGGAACGACCGTGAATGAACTTGCCGGAATTTCAGAGTATGAATACGGCTCACGACCAAGTGCTGCCGCAAGCACTGCTCCAAAAACGACCGTTGACGCAAAATAGAATGTCTTTTTAGCCTGCTTGCTTGCGGGCGACACTGATGAGATAGGGGAAAGAGATGAAAACAATCGGAATTAAACTTGCTGACGGAACATTTTATCCAATCCTTGAAGAAGGCGTGGCCAAAAAAAGAATGTTGGACCTTACGACAGCAAAGGACAACCAGACAAAAGTTCAGATTGACTTGTACCGCTCAGAAAACGGCACTATGGAAGATGCCGAATATGTGGATACGCTTGAAGTCACAAAACTCAATCCTCATCCCAACGGCGAGCCTGAGCTTCACCTTTCTGTGGGGCTGGACGAAGACAACAAGCTCACTGCCGAAGTCGTTGACCCGGAAACAGGCAAAAAAAGCGAAACTGAAGTGACTCTCGTTTCAAGAAGTGCCGCAGAGCGTGCCGAGCCTGTTGATTTTGCGATTTCTGCTGCGGAGGAGACAGCCTTTGAGCCTCCGTCGGAGGAAACGATTGCAATTTCTGAAGACCTGACAAGCATGGACAAGAACGAGACGACCTATTCATCAGAGGAAATTCCTGAAATTCAGAAGGATGTCCTCGAAGACATGCCCTTCAGTTTTGACCACTCTGAGCCTCACGCAGTCAGCGAAGTTTCTCAGGCACCTTCGTCAGAAGACACATTTGACGGGGAGCTTCCGGATTTTTCAGAACTTGACAAGGAAGTGCCGGTTGAGGACAAAACCCTTGAATCTGTCGATTTTTCTGCTGAAGATGTTCCTGACGACACCCCCGCTGAGACTATTGCCGAAACAAGCGTCGAGTCAGAATCAAAAGACTCTTTCTCAACGGAAGATTTCTCTTTGCCAGATTTTGATGCCGACGATTCAGCATTGTCAGACTTTAACGACACTACATTCCCCGAAACTGAAAGCGCGGACAAGGAAAATTCTGAGATTGAGCCTGAGAATTATGACCTCCCGGACTTTGGAGACATTACGACAGCAAGCGACAGCTCAACTTCTGCCAATGCGACAGGCCTTGATTTTGATGACCTGAACGATCCTGCTTTCACCTCGACTACAGACGACAATGATGATTCCTTCAGCGCAAGCTCTTCTGCCGCCAGCGCAGGTTCGGCCATGGATTTCTCTGACCTCTACGACAAGGAGACGATTGCGGGCGAACATGCTTCCCTCTATGATGAGGATGAAGAAAAGAAAAAGACCAGAATTCCGGTAATCATCTGCATTATCTGTGCGATTATCTGTATCATTGCGACAATCCTGCTGCTCTTTGTTGTTCCGTCAAAATACAATCTTATCGCTTCTCGAAACACAAACGGCGTTTCAATTCTTGACCGCTTCTTCTCAAAGAGCGAGAAAACCATCGAAAAGCCAGTTGAAGAAGCAAAAGAAGAGACAAAATACATTGATATCGTTGTGGAAGAGCCAAAAGAAGCTCCGGCCGCTGTTGAAGATAAAATCGTTATCGCTCCAGAGCCAGAAAAAGTCGTTCCTCTTCCGCCACCAGCCCCAAAGGTTGAAAAAGAGCCTGAGGTTAAAAAATCTGCTGATGTAAACTATCACATTCGCTGGGGAGATACTCTCTGGGATATTTCTGAGTCATATTACAAGACTCCATGGAAGTATCCGAGAATTGCAACTTACAACAAAATCAAAAATCCAGATTTGATTATTGCTGGCACCGACATCAAAATACCGGCAGAATGATTCGAACTGGAAAGTCCGAGGATGGATTTTCCAGATTCAAACCTTCCTCCCCGCAGTCAGGCGGGGAAGACATTGGATTTTTTTCTTTTTTAAATTAAAATCATCTTTATGAAAAAAGTCCCGCCATTTTTAATTCTTTTGTTCTTTTTTTCAGCTTGTGCGAGGATCAATAATTCAGTTCAAAAAGAATTCGGTGATGATTCAAACTATTTTCTCGCCTTGCAAGCCTCTGAAAACGGAAAGGAAGATGAGGCTTTGAGGCTTTTTAAAATAGCCCGCAAAAAGGGAAGCAGGCTGATTGCAAGACGAAGTGCAGAGGCTCTTACCATGCTTGGCAGCGTTAAAGAGAGGGTGTCTTCATCAGTTTTTCTTGCAGAGAATTATGGTGATGATGCAGCCCTTGCCCTTGCCTGTCGGGAACTATTTCAGCACGGGGAGTTCGTTTCAATAATAAAGCTGACTGACAAGTGCTCTCTCGAAAGCTCCAAAAATGAAATCATCAAATACAGAATGCAGTCCCTTGCCCAAAAAAAAGACAGTCGTTTTGAAGCCGAGTTTTTTAAATGGTTTGTTTCCAGGCCTCTTTCCAGCGAACATCTTGAAACCTATGGAACATACACGGCCTATCTTAACGAAAAAAACAGAAATATAGATGCCGAGAGTGAGAAATTTCAGAAGAACCTTAACAAAAGAAGCCTTTTGGAAAGTCAGCTTGCTCCTGTCAACGGTAATGAAGACGACAAAAAAAGTGAAAGGCTTGCAATTGAGCCAGAGGGTGGTTTTGAGACCCTTTTGGACGCTTTGCAGGAGGCTGAAAATCCGGAAAAAACAATCATCGATTACAGGATTTTGGTTTATCACAGAAGCTATATCCCGGCATTCAGTCAAATCGACAAAATTTTCACTATTTATGAAAATCGTGGTGATGAAATTGACAATCAGTTGCTTTCTGACATAGGAAAGGCAACCCTATACGGCACCAACGATTATTTTGCATCGGCAAGAAAATTTGACCGGATGGCGGCAAATCTTTCCCGTGAAAAGGCCTATTATGCCTATTTTTATGCGGCACGACTTTATGACAAAGCCGGCCGTTATCCTGCTCAAACCGTATCACGATTCCGAAGTGCCCTTGAATCAACTGACGAGCCAATGCAATTCGATAATTGTCTCTGGTATCTTTTGAATTTTCAGCTACGGACTTCCACTGATGACATAATCTCAACGCTGACAAAATACGGCTCGCAGATTCACGATTCGGAATATTTTGATGATTTCTTTGAGTCTCTTTCCATTCTTTTGCTTTCAAGCCATCGCTGGCAGGATTTTTTTAAGGTATGGAGACAGACGAATTCAAATTTTTCAGATTATACGGCCGGAAAATACGCTTATATTTCGGGGCGGCTCATTGAGGAAGGACTGGCCCAGGGAACGGATGACTTAAAGACCAGGCAGGCTCTGGAGGCCTTCACTGAAGTGCTGAACAAGCCTTCTTCACTCTATTATAAAGTTTGTGCCATGGAAAGGCTGAATGTAAGCGACCCGGAACTTATCAAGTCTTATTTATTCAAAAAAGGCATTCCAAATGCGGAAATTGAAGACAGGGGAGCCGGACGGCTTTTGGAGGGCTATGCAGCTTTTGGTTTTCCACAGCGGCTTTATTCAGAGTGGCTGGCAAATCGGAAAAATTTCAGCATTGAAGATTCTATAAAGGTCAGCAATTTTTTGAGCAAGTGTGCCGAAAACAATAAGGATGCGGTATATGATGTTCAGAGCCTTAGGATTGCCGCCCGTTGCTTTGAGTCAGCTTTGGGGGAGACCCCGGAAGAGCTTTTGAAGCTCAACTTCCCTCGTTTTTACAGGACATTTATTGACAAGGCCTGCAAGGACTTCAATCTTCCTGAATATCTTATTTATGCCTTAGTTAGAAGCGAAAGTTTTTTTGATGCGGGTGTGACGAGCAATGCCGGTGCAATGGGGCTTACTCAGCTTATGGAAGGCACTGCCGATGATGAGGCAAGAAAGCTGAAAATCGGCGAAAATTATGATATTTTTGATCCAGAAACGAATATCCGTATGGGAAGCCATTATCTTGCTTCGATGATTGAACGGTCAGAGGGAAACAATGAGCTTCTTGCCCTTTATGCCTATAACGCAGGTCTTACCAATGTAAGGAATTGGGGCAAAAGATTCAGAAACGACTGGGCGGCGACAGGTCGGCCTGCTCACAAGCCTGTCGGAATCAGCATGGATTTGTTTCTGGAGTCCCTTCCTTTTGCAGAGACAAGAGAATATGGAAGAAAAGTAATCGCTGCGGCGGCAATGTACGCATATTTGTACGAAGGAAAACTGCCCGGTGACACGGTAAGAGAGCTTATGTATTGAAAACGGAAAACTGAAAACGGAAAGTTGAAAATTGAAAAGTCCGTGGTTTGATAAGTCGATTTTACGACTGGAAGCCATTTTTGCCAGAAGATGCACATAATGCCTCAGGGGCTCCGCATTATATTGCATT
>DGTW01000100.1:7336-8144 GCA_002393835.1 Treponema sp. UBA4326 | reverse complement strand
AGCTGTCGATGAACTGGTCGATGTCGCCGTCCATTACGGCCTGGATATCGCCCACGGAGAACTTTGTGCGGTGATCCTTTACCATCGTATATGGTTGGAACACATAGCTTCGGATTTGGTTACCCCAGGAAATATCTTTTTTTTCTGCACCGAATTTGGCCGTCTCCTTCGCACGCTCCTCCTCGTAATGGGCATAAAGTTTTGCCCTAAGAAGGTTCATACAGGTTGCCCGGTTCATAATCTGGCTTCGCTCACTGTCACACTGGACTACAATGCCGGTCGGAATATGGGTAAAGCGGACGGCAGAATCAGTCTTGTTTACATGCTGGCCACCCTTTCCGCCTGAGCGGTAGGTGTCAACCCGCAAATCTTCAGGACGAATATCGACTTTGATTGTGTCATCAAGAATCGGGAAAATAAAGACAGAGCTGAAAGATGTGTGGCGGCGGGCATTTGCGTCAAAAGGACTGATGCGGACCAGGCGATGAACGCCAGCCTCTCCCTTTAAATGGCCATAGACATAATCACCGGTAATCTGGATTGTGGTGGATTTGATTCCGCCCTCGTCTTCCTGCAAGTCAACGGTCTCCATTTTGTAGCCGTGTCTCTCTGCCCAGCGTATGTACATTCTCGAAAGCATGTAGGCCCAGTCACAGGCCTCCGTTCCGCCCGCTCCGGCATGAATCGTAAGGAAGCAGCCATTTTTATCTACCTCACCCGAAAGAAGGTTAAGGATGCTTTGCTCCTCGAATTTCTTCTGGCATTCAGAAAGCTCCGAGCGGATTTCATCCTCGACAGAATCATCACC
>DGTW01000100.1:0-7285 GCA_002393835.1 Treponema sp. UBA4326 | reverse complement strand
GACAGAATCATCACCGCCTTCGCTTCCAAGCTCGTAAAGAGTCTTGATGTCATCGATTTTCTGCAAAAGTTCCCGCCATGGCTCAACCCGGCCTTTTAAAAGCTTGAGGTCGTTCATAACCTTCTGGGCCTTTTCGGCATCATTCCAGAAATCTTCTGCGGCTGTGAGTTTTTCGGTTTCGGCTATTTTTTTATCGATGGCAGGCGCGTCAAAGACGCCCCCAGACATTTTTTATATCTTCTTCAAGGCTGGTAATCGGTTCTTTAAGTTCTTCTAGCATTTTTCGCTCCTATATTAAATTGTTATTTAGCTTTGTTTGGCCCCGTAGACGCTTCGTTTCCACTGTTTGTGACGGAGCTCCGTTACTGCGAAATTTGAATTCACCGGGAACTGATAGATTCTGAGGGAATCATAATAGTCCGTAACGGAATCAATTTCCCGCTTTAAATTTGTAAGCTGAGCCTCGTTAATCTGAAAGTTTTCCCAGCAGGCTTTCTGGACTTTTTTGAAACTGTAGCGGCCGAGAATTTCAGCGATTGCCTTCGCGCTGTCAATTCCGCCTGGATCTAAGACTACGGATAAAAACATTTATATAGAATAAATTATTGCTTTTATCTTGTCAAACAGCCTTTTTTGTTGCAAAATAAAGACATGAGATTCAGCGGCAGGCAGATTTTCAGGGCATTTTTTCTCTTTTTATTCACTATGTCCCTGCCCGTCTCTCAGGCTCAAAAAGCCCAATCCAGGCCAATATGCAGCTCAATCACGGCAGAAAAAGCCGGCGTAAACAAAATCAAGCTCAGCTGGCAAATTCCGCAGGAATTCAATGCCGCCAGCATCGCCCTTTTCAGATCTACAAGTCCAATTCAGCAAAAATCCACGATTTCAGCCGAAAAGCCTGTGGCTGAGCTTCCCGCCCAAACGACTTCCTACACTGACGTGCTAAAGCATTTCGGCGAATACTACTATGCCCTCATTGCCAGGGACAAGGACGGAAGCCTTTTCAACATGCTCATTCCAAGCGTCAATGCCACGGTAAAGCCCGTAATGCTGCTTCCTCCAGACGACTATTTCGAGCTTCCGTCCGATCCAGACGAGCAGTATGTTCCGGGTTTTCTTCGTGAGCTTCCCCTTCCATACCTAGATTTAATCTCCGATTTGGACATAAAGCCCACCGCCATGAACCCCAAGGCAAAAAAAGCGGCTTATGAGCTTTCTGGAAAATACGCCGTAAAAAAGGCTAAGGTCCTGCCTCCCTATATTTTTGAGGCCGACATGATAAATTCCCCTGAAGGCGATGATTTTTTCTTATTTGAGTCCCTAAAAAAATACTTCATCAAAAAAGACTACAGAGGCTCCGTCAAAGACCTGAAGGAATTTCTTAAAATAACCAGGGATTCTTCCGTCACAACAAGGGCAGTATTCTACCTTGCCCAATCACAATATTACTGCAAGAACTACCGTAAGGCCCTGGAACTTTTTCTCTTTGTCGAAGACGAGCTTCCAGAACTTTCAAAGAAATGGATTGACTCAACCCTGGATTTCTATCACATTCCGGATTCCCCGGAGAAAATCAGGCAGGCAAGATAAATCAAAGACTGTCTCTTTTAGCAGGCTATAAGTCTCATTTTAGACCGCGGATAAGCTCAATAATCGCCGGAGTTTTTATAAGTTCCATTTCTCTAGCATCGAGTTTTTTCTTTTTTTCGTTCTCAGGCAAAATTCTTCTTCCGTTTTCTCCTGCCGCAGGACTGTTGTCTGAAATTTGGGCATCTTCACGTCCCTCTTCCTTTGGCCTGAATTTAACAAGGACTTCATCACCGACATTTACCCTGTCATAAAATCCGTCCTGCTCAAGGCTTCCCTGAGCAATTTCTTCGCCAGTCCGGTTGATTTTTATGGTTCCAAGGAGATTCTTTTCGTCATAACTTACTCCAAGTCCCTTGTCTTTAGTCATTATTTTTCCGGCCTTTACAACATCAAGAATAACGCCTTCCTTCATTCCCTCGACAGTGCCAAGGTCAACAAGGATGTCATTTACGCTTCTTTGGATAATCTTACCTCTTACAGGAAGCATGTCCAATAAGTCACGGCGGAAAGCCCTTAGAGCGGAAGAAAATTTGTCGTTACCAGTCCTGAAAGAAGAGAATTTGACAGTTTCAGTTCCAGTTCTGCCTGAATAGACACTTGCCGAAAGAGTGACTTCACGCTCAGTCTCATCAACATCCAGTAAAATGAAATAATCAAGGTTGTTTTTTCTTGCAAGACGATAAGCCTCGCCATAGCCAGAAACGGCGCGATTCTCAAAAGCCAGGGAAGCGGATGCAATTCCTGAGAAAATGTCAGCGGCCATTCCTGCGGCAATTTCCTCTGCGTCACAGTGCAAAAGCTGAACAGGAGACTTTGTATAATAAAGCCCCACATGCCACCTTGTCTTGTCAAGATAGAAGGGATCGACATTCCATTTTGCACTCAGGGAGTACTTCATCAGTGACTCATAGGCTTCTATGGTGTCATTTATTCTTTTCTGCTCAGGGGAAAGCTTTTCAGAACCTGATTTTTCATTTTCGGCCTCGTCTTTCTCCTGATTTTGCCTGATAAATTTAAGCTGATTCAGGTAATTCTCATTAAGCCCGGTTCGCCCCAAAAGCTCGGCAAATTCAGCCCTGGCCTTGTCATTGTAGGGATTTATCCTGAGTGCCCTCTGATACTCGTAGCGGGCTTCCTCTCCAAGGAAAGACTTTGAGAATTCCCGCCCCTTTTGTGCATGGAATTCAGAGAAAGCAATTCTCCTGTCATCCTCAACCGGCAGTTTTTTTATAAGGATAAGCTCAAGGGCACTCCTCATAACCTCATCGTAGGGATTTATGGAAAGGGCATTCGTCCATGTCTCAACGGCGGATTTCCAGTCCCCCTTTCTGTTCTGGGCAAGACCTTTTAAGTACCAGGCCTCGCTGGTATTTCGGTTTCTGGAGATAAGGTAATCGCACAAGTCAATCACATCACCGTATTTTTTTTGAGAGTAAAGTATTGAAGAAAGAAGAATGTAGGCCTTTGTATATTCAGGACTTATCTGAACGGCAGCCCTGGTCCTCTTTTCTGCTGAGGCAAAATTTCCCTGTTTTGCGTCAAGATAGGAAGCAAGATAGTGAACTTCCCGCTCCCCGGAATGATAGCGCAAAGCCTGCTCGATATAAGAGCGGGCCATGTCATTGTTTCCCAGTTCAGAGCTGATAAGGGCAAGGGAAAGAAGGGCCTTTCTGTTGTTCCCCTGCCTCTTCAAAGCATCTTCATACTGATTTTTCGCCCCGTTAAAACTGCCTGAAAACAAGTCTAGCTCAGCCAGACCAAAACGGGAATTTATGTCATTAGGATAACGCTTTAAGATTTCATTGAAAACAGTCCTAGCCTCATCAAGTCGGCCCAGGGCAATCAATATAAGACCTTTGAGATTCTGAATGTCACTCCTGTTCTTTGCGTGCCTGTCAGCTTCCTCAACATAAGTCAGGGCAAGGGAAAAATCCTCAATGGCGTAAGTAACCTGGGCCAAATGGAACCAGGCCTCTCCGTAAGAAGGATTAGTCTGCAAGGCCTGCTGATAATCCTCGCTGGCCCCATAATAGTCTTCGGCGTTTTCTTTCTGAAGTCCCCGTTCAAAAAGCTTTAATGCTCCCAGATTCTGGGTAAAAGCAAAAGAAGCGAGAGAAAAGAAAAAAACTGACAAAAAAACACGAACTAGCTTCATATATCAATTATCGGTATTTTAAAACCACAGATTACACAGATGTCACAGATTGTATATTTTATTCTACGAAAAACTTCCATAAAAATATTAAATAATTCGCAATTCAAAATTCCGTATCTGTGTTAATTTGTGAAATCGGTGGGTTATTCCTCTTTCTCTTCCGTAGTTTTCTTTATGACTTTAATTAGGTTGACCCTGTGGCCCTCCATGTCCTGAACGATGAAGTCAAAATTCTCGTAGTCTATTTTCTCGTACTTGACCGGAATGCGGCCGAAAAGATCAAGGACAAAGCCACCGAGAGTGTCAAAATCCTCAGTCGGGAAAGAAGACTCCAAAGCTTCGTTAAGGTCGTCCAAATCCACTCGGGCGTCGCAGAGCCAAACATTCTCGCCCAATGAGACGATATCTTCCTTTTCGTTGTCAAATTCGTCCTGAATGTCACCGACAATTTCCTCGATTATGTCCTCCATGCAGACGATGCCTGAAATTCCGCCGTATTCATCGATTGCGATTGCAATATGCTGATGACGACGCTTGAATTCCCGCAAAAGACCATCGATTTTCTTTGACTCAGGAATGAAATATGCTTTTTTAGTGATTTTCTGCAAGTCAACTTTTTCTTTTTTTGAAAAGGCTTTGAGAATGTCCTTCACATAGAGAATGCCCGTAACATTGTCGATTGACTCGCTGTAAACAGGAAAGCGGGAGTGGCCGCTCTGTGCGATTTTTTCCAGAAGTTCGTCTTCAGGAGTGTCGATTGAAATGAAATCGACATCAATTCGCGGAATCATGACTTCCTTAACCGTGGTCTCGGACAAGTCTTCGATTCCCTTTATCATGTCTTTTTTCTCTTCAATGAGAATTTCTTCTTGTGCCCGATCCAAATCAGAAGTTTTCTCCGACTTGGCGGCGTTACTGGAGTGATAGTCCTCGTCTTTCTTTTTTCCGAATTTAAATAATCCCATACTGTTTCCTTTATTTTTTTTATCCACAGATTGACACAGATTCTCACGGATTAAAATAAATAACCGCTCGCCATCTGTGCTAATCTGTTGATTATATTAATTTTACTTCTCCAAAGTCTGACAAAATTTTTTCCTGCAAAACAAGCATTTCATCCGTCGGTGCAAGGCCAGACTCTATGTGCTCTTCCCCATGGTCGTAGCCGTTTAAATGCAGAATTCCGTGAATCAAAAGCCTTTTAAGCTCCTCGTTTTCACTCACTTTGAAATAGTCGGCGTTTTTTGGAAGAGTCTCCAGGGAAAGGGCAATGTCTCCAGCAGAAAGCCATTCTCCCTCATCATCCTTATATTCTTCGCCGATCTCGAATGAAAGAATGTCCGTGGCAGAGTCAATATCCCGGTAATTCTTGTTAAGCTCGTGAATGTATTCATCGTTACAGAAGAGAAGTGAAATTTCCTCTCCGTCATAGCCAAGCTTTTCCAAAACAGACTGAACATAAGAGGTGATTTTTTCTTCGTTGAACCAATCTGGCACCGTAAAATCTTCTTGAATCGAGATGAGAATTCTGTTTGCCATTATTTTTTTCCTTTTTCTGAAAGAGTTGAATCAGCCTTGCTTTCTGAAGTGAAAGACTTGTCCTTCTCAGACAAGGACTTTTCGCCTGATTCGCTGTCGCCTGTTGAATCTGGATCCTTCTGATTCTGGTACTTAATGCGGCCGTGGTAATAGGCGGCCAGGATACGAACGAAAGTGTCACGGATTTTTGTAAGCTCGCCAAAAGTAAGGGCAGAATTATCCAGCTGTCCGCTTTCGATTTTTCCATTGATGAGTTCCTGAATGAATTTCTCCAGGCGCTGGGCCGTAGGCTTTTCCAGGGACTTGCAGGCAGCCTCGCAGACATCAGCCAGCATGACCACTGCACTTTCTTTTGATGCAGGCGGGGTTCCAGGATAAGAATAGTCTTCTGGACTTACATTATCGTCCTTTTCTTTGGCCTTATTATAGAAATAAGTGATTACGCTGTTACCGTGGTGCTCGGCGATAATGTCGATAACCTGAGAAGGAAGCCTAATTTGATGGGCTTTTTCAACGCCCAGCTTGATATGGCTTTTTATTACGGAAACAGAAAGTGAAGGATTCAAGTCAGTGTGCTTGTTTGCCGAGTCAATGTTATTCTCAGTGAAATATTCAGGATGCTCCATTTTTCCTATGTCGTGATAGTAGGAGCCGACCCGGGCCAAAAGCGCATTTGCCCCGATTTCCTTACAGGCATTTTCCGCAAGCTGAGCTACCATCATTGAATGTTGGTAGGTTCCGCTGGCCGTAAGAATAAGTTTTCTTAAAAGCGGCGTATTCTGGTCGCTCAAATCCATGAGGCGGAAAACAGAAGCCGTATTCATGACTGACTCTAGCGGAGTCAAAAAACCAAGGACGAGGATTCCAGACAAGAAGGAATTGAAGGCCAGTCCAGGGAAGACAAAGACAGAATCATTAAAGTCCGAATTGAACATGACTTTAAGGAAAACGATGAAAACAACGCTCAAAACAGCCTGCATTATTGAGGCAAAAACCATGTCGATGCGGCGCTCGATTTTCATTACTATTCGGGAAGAAGAAATGCAAACGGCCAGAGTGTAAAGGGTCGGCACAATCTGGAATGAGGAAGCTCCCAAAACTCCAAGTGCCAGCAGGGCTGAGAAAAACAAAGCCGAAGTCTGTCCGAAGAGAATCGCCACCAAAAAAGCCGAGAAAACCGAAGGAATCATAACCGGCAGGGTAAAGGGATTCTGGAAAACAGCGTTTTTCATTCCGAAAGACGTGACGAAAAAAACGATGAGGAAAAGAAGACATTCAAGAACAACTTCTTTTGTCTCAACCTTTTTCCGCAAAAGCACCGGATTGAAAAGCACGACCCAAAGTACGGATACAAGAATTAAATAGAGGATTTTGTCACAAAAAGCCCGGTAATCGACATAAACCGGAGAATCAGCCATTTTCTGAAGTTTAAAATACTGCTCTTCAGTGATGTCAAAGCCCTTTTTTATGATTACCTCGTCCTTTTCGATTGCAATCGGGTACTTTACATCCTCTGGCATGGCCTTTTTGGCGATGATTGTCTTGTCAGCATTCTGCCCCACCTCATATTCAGAAAGGGCAAAAGAGGCTATTGTCTCAGAAGTGTTGGCATCGTACCAGACAATAGCCGTAGAGACAATGAAAGTCAGTATGAAGGCAAGTATAAAATGCCAGTTTTTTGAGATGAAATGACCAATTGATGAAAAGGATTTTGAAATTCCTCCATCATCATATTTTTCGTTTTTACTCATCTTTTACCTCTTGTGAGAAAGCCTGAACAATTTTTCGTACCAGGGAAGACCTTACCACATCGTCAGCAGAAAGCCGCACCATGCTGATTTCAGGTATGTCACCGAGAATACGCATTGCGCCAATCAGTCCTGAAGGAATTCTTTTTGGAAGATCAACCTGTGTCGTGTCTCCCGTGACAAAAACCTTAGAGTTTTCCCCCATGCGGGTAAGAAACATCTTCATCTGCTCAGGCGTTGTATTCTGCGCCTC
>DGTW01000206.1 GCA_002393835.1 Treponema sp. UBA4326 | reverse complement strand
AATCTCTGCTATAATGCAGAAAAGGAAAAAATTAGGATGAATGAGTTTAATGAATATGTCCGCGACAGTTTTTCTGATGCTGGCGAGATTGTCATAAAACCAATGATGGGCGGATACCTTGTATATTTTAAAGGAAAGCTGATAGGTGATATTTGCAGTGATGAGTTGTTTTTGAAGAGAACGCCCACATCGGACAAACTGCTTGCAGATTCCGAACTGCGTTATCCGTATGAAGGTTCAAAGACATTGATGCATGTATTTGATAGTTTTGATGATAAAGCACTGATTTTGGAGCTTCTGGAAGGAATGTATGCTGAATTGCCAGAAGCAAAGAAAAGGAAATAAATGAAAACAGTTTTATACATCCACGGAAAGGGTGGAAATGCATCTGAAAGTACCAATTATGAAAGGCTCTTTCCGGATTGCAAAGTGATTGGCCTGGACTACAATTCTTATTCTCCCTGGGAAACGGGGAAGGAAATTCACGAGGCAGTCGTCAGTCTCAAAACAGAGTTTGAGAGCATTATTCTGATTGCAAACAGTATCGGTGCATTTTTTAGTATGAATGCGAATTTGAACAGTCTGATTGAAAAAGCATATTTCATTTCGCCGCTTGTGAATATGGAAAAACTGATTTGCAATATGATGAATCGGGCAAATGTGACTGAAGCGGAACTTGAGCAGAGAAAAATCATCCCCACGGATTTTGGAGAAGAACTCTCCTGGGAATATTTGTGTTATGTGAGAGAGCATCCTCTGAACTGGCTGGTTCCCACTTCAGTTTTATGTGGCGAAAATGACAACCTCACTTTATAATAAGCCTCAGATTTAGACAAGTAGGAGAAAAAATAACGAATTTGTGCTAAGGTCAAGGTAGGACAGATTCATGGGAAGAAAGAGAAAAGATTTTACAGACAAATTCAAAATTGAAGTTGCGAAGGAAGCACTAAAAAAGAGGGCAAAAGAAGCAGAGGTTGCGGCGAAGTACAACATAGCCCCTAGCACGCTTTGTGAATGGATGGAGCTGTTTTTGGAAGGAAAACTGGAAACAGACGAGTAGAAAGCCCTTCGTGAAGAAAATGAAAAACTCAGGGCAAAGCAGGATGAAATGCTTGCTTCCCTTGGTAAAAAGCAGCTTGAAGTTGATCTGTTAAAAAAGCTACATCTGGATTAGCAACCTGGCAGCTCGTTCAAAAAGACATGCATGATGAAAATGGCATCAGGCTTTCGATTCTTGAACAGTGCCGGATTCTGAAACTTTCCCGGGCTACTTACTATGAGTGCTGCAGATTTGAAGCAGAACGTCAGAAAAAGAAGTCCGAGGAAAACAAAATAAGGCTCAAGCGGGCCAAGACCGTAATCAATGAGAGGTCAACCCACAGCACATACGGTTACAAGAAGATGTCAAAGCATCTGAAGCGGCTTGGCTACGACTGGGCCGGGGAAAAGCTCATCCACAATCTTTATAAAGAACTTGGAATAAAAGGTCAGAAACCTGTTTTCAAGACGACAAGAAGCGGAAAAGCGCCATACGGCAAGTTCCCATGCCTCCTGCGGAACAAGTTCATCGCGTTCCAGAACCAGGTTATGGCGACGGACATCACTTACATCAAGACTTCATGGGGCATGATGTATTTTACGGCCGTGATTGATTTATACAGCCGGAAGATTCTGAGCTGCAGCTGCATAAAATTCGTTATTTTTCAGACAAAATGTCTGGACAAAGGGCTTTGCTTAAAGTAAGATTAATTCTATTTTTGATTTCTTCTACACGAAAGATACAGAAGCAAAGTTTAAGTATCTTAAGTCTGCCAATAAAATATCAAAGTATGATTCTGAAAATGCAATGAATATGTTGCTCACAAAAATCTTTGAAGAACCTAAATACTCAAAGTTTAGTTTCGTATTTGAAATGCCTTTGAAAGATGTTGTAAATAAAAACTATATGGGAGAACTTCCAGAAGAACTATCGACATTTGCAAACCGGAACTGGGCTCATGTGGACTTTACAGTTTTCAATCGGGTAACAAAAGAGATTCTCTTTGGAATAGAAGTTGACGGCTATAACTACCATAAAAAGGGAACAAAACAGGCAGAACGAGACTTAAAGAAGAATGCTATTTTTGACCAAATTGGCTTACCGCTTTTAAGATTAAGTACAAAAGGTTCGGGAGAAGAAAACAAAATAAAAGCACAATTAGATAAATACCTGGGAGCAGAATAAACAATGCACAAAATAAAAATCACCGCAATCCGTAAAGCAGATTACAAGGATTTGCAGCAGAAATACGAAAATCCCATTCAGCACGCCTGTGATATTCAGGAAGGGCAGGTCTTTATTGCAAACGGCTGGCAGCGTCCTGAAGGCATGTGCGAATCTGCTTGGGAAAGCATTTCACCTTTTGTGATGACACTTGCTCATGGTGGTGAAAACATTTATGACGGCTGGATGAAGAATCCTAAATCTGCAATGATAAGCTGTAATGATGGATTCAGACCAGTTAGTTTTTTAATTGAAGTAATGGAAGAATAAGAAGCTATGCCAGCAGGATGGAACCAAACTTCCAGAACATTCCGGGATTGGCCGATAAGTTAATATACGGAGGTTCACATGAGAAAAATTGTAAGTTTGATTTCTTTACTCTTAATTTGTCTTGCTTTTACATCCTGTGTTGATTATGTTCAGTCGGTTACTTTTAAGAACGGCAAATATCATATGTACTACAAA
>DGTW01000319.1 GCA_002393835.1 Treponema sp. UBA4326 | reverse complement strand
CGCGTCTGCCAATTCCGCCACCCGGGCGAAAATGTTATTCTATTTTATAGTATTTACCTTGCTTTGTCAATTTGTAAGCAGGGAAAATTAAAAAAAATCAAGACATTCCGAGATATTTTGCGGCGCAACAAACGAAAAGAACAAGAATTGCCACAATCGCAAAATAAGACCAGACGGGAAGGGAGCCGTCTCCGCTCCTCATTCTTTTTGAGCCTCTTGGATTCCGCATGTCTATGGCATTTAGAAGGGCTTTTTTTGATTTTCTGGACGCCTTTGATTCCTTTTCGCTGGGAGCATTTACTTTTTCGCCCTGACCGACCGCATAGCCGCAGTTTGGGCAGCCATTTGCGAATTTACTGGGGCTTCCTGTCGTGCCGCAGACAGGGCAGCGGACTGAAGAAAAGAATTTACCGCAGTGCCTGCATACCCTGGCATTTTGCGGAACCTCAGCCCCGCAGTTTTCGCAGAAAAATTTAGCAGATTGTTTTTTCATTATCTTTTGATAGCCAGTGCAAGTTTTTTTGCGTCGTTAGACATAACTTCTGCGAATACATTCTCGATTTTGTCATCGATTTTTATTGATGCGACGCTGATTTTTGTTCCTGGTGAAAGGTTGTTAATGAAAGCCGGAATATCCGGGGTAAATTCCAGAACGAGACCGTTGTAATTGCGGGCGATACCTGAGACCATGGCCAGAGTGATTGGGTTTGTGAACACGAATGAAACTGAATTTGTGCCTGTATCAAGCTTTAGTGCCTCAGCCTTTTCTTTTTGGTCGGCTTTGTTTGCGTTCATGATTTCTGCAAGCTTTTCATCAATGCTCTGTTCATCAGCCATATTATTTTCTCCATCATTTTTTTCGGATTTATCGTCTATTATATCATCATTTTCCGAATTATCAAAGTTATTTTCTTCAAGAAGTTTTTTCAGTTCCTCAATTCCTGGCAAGACAGAAGCCTCGCTCTCATCGTATGGCTCCTTCATAAGAGAATCAACGGTGATTATATCCTCATCGCTCCCGGCCATCCTTTCAAGCTTGTCGGCGGCAATTTCATCTCCGACGATTTCTTCAAGCCTGTCAGCGGCCCTCTCATCCCCGGCTATTTCCTCAAGGCGGTCTGCGGCTCGGGCATCAGCCAAAGCCTCTTCTTCCGCTTTTTCAATGTCCTCAAAAGTCTCTTCCTCAGACGGTTGAAATTCACCTTGCGTTTCCTCAAATTTGCTTACAAGCTCATCGAAACTTTCCTCTTCAGGAATATTTTTTTCCTTGATTTGTGCTTCCATAATGTGTCCTGAAAAAATATCATCGCTTTTGGCCAGAATTTTTCGCAGTTTGTCCAGTCCGTCAACTCCAACCGAATCAAAACAGCCCCTTACATGGAGTGCCTCAGCTTTTTTCTCTTCTTCCTCGCTGAAATTCTCATCAGTATAAAGAATGACTTCCGGATTGTAGTCACCGAAACCCGATGAAGCATACTGAGCCAGTGTTTTCCAATGGCGGGGATAATCACCTGTACTCACGACAATAAGGTGGGGAGCTATCTCTTCGATATTGTCAAGTGCTTTTAAAAGCCACTTGTAGACAATGGTGTCATAGCCAGCTGACTTGAGGACTGATGAGATGTTGTTGATAGCCATTTCATTGTCGGCTACAAGAAGCGCCTTCATGTTTACCCCGTTTTATTCTGTTCCCAAATTCGTGACAGAATAGTCGTAAATCTGCCAGATGCCGTCACGCTGACGAACTTTGTAGATATAGCGTTTCTTTTCGCTGAAATTCTGGTATTTGAACCATTCAAGGACCGAAACAGTTCCCTCGGTCTGTGAGTAAGATGTGTTTTCAATCAGGAATTTTTCTGGAAGGCTTACGATGTCATAGTCAATCCTGTTTTGCATGAGGTCGGCTTTGTATGCCTGCAACATTCTGTTTCGTTCGTCTGCGCTGGCATTCTTGTATTTTCGGTTGACCTCACTGTTTCGTATCATCATCTGCTCTATGTTCATGTATAGGAAATACTGATCCCACAATGATTTCTGTCTGGCAATGATTGTCTGCTCAACAACTTTGTCCGGCGATATTGCCTCCGGTTTAAGCAGGGCCGTGGTTTTGTTTTCAACAGGCAGAATGCTTGATGATGATGCCGATGGTGCCGGTCTTATGTCCAGGGAAAGCCTGTTTGACGCAATTTCGATGTTGCGTGCTTTGAAAAGTTCCGGGTAAAAGTGCATTTCAAGGTAATAAATTGAAGGTTCGTCAATCTGAATGTAGTCCTTGAGGTTCTCAACGAAAGAATATGTCTCGCCCGGGCCTATTGCCAGCTCTCGAAAATATACGGTCTGGTTTGTCGAGCGTTTGATAATCAAGTCCTTAGTGTTTGGTAGGGTCGTGTTCTTAATGGTGTAGGCATAGAAGTCCAGTGAGAACATGCGGTCATCAGCCAACTTGAAACGAAGTGTGTCCGTTCCATTGTTTGTAATCGCTACATCGACCAGAATAGGGTTGTCTTCTTTGCTTCCTGGGTAATACATGGTTCTGTCATAAAATCGAATGGAGACAGAGGCTTTTGAATAGTCAGATGTATTTATTGAATTTGCTTTTCTGTCGCCTGAGTTCTGCGAGAAAGCGAACTGTGCAAAAAGTGTGAAAGTTGATATAATTGCTATAAGAGTGCGTTTCAACGGCTTCTCCTTTTAAAGATATACAGATTTATTATCGGAATGTTTTCATGAAATCATTATTATCAAATTATCTTCTTTCTGTCACCAAGGGATGGACTGATTTTCTTTCTGACATAAAAACTCTTGCCTCCGGGGATTATTTCCCGGCTCAAATAGAAGGAGTCAGCGGCAGCAGTGCGAGTTTTCTTGTGGCATCTTATGTTGATTCTGTTCGAGCAAGAATTCTTTCTTCCCTTCAATATAATGCCACAGGGCGATATTCCTGGAATCAGCAGAAAGACGGTCTTTCTTCTATTTCGGCTTCAGCACTGGATTTCCTGGTGATCGTTCCTACCGAAAAGGAAGCCTATGACTTGGAGCAGGATTTCCAAACGGCTTTTTCTGATTCTGTTGAGCTTTATTCTCTTCCATGGTGGGGAATCGTTCCCTATCGCTCAGTTGCGGTCGGTTCTGCTGTTTTCGGCCAGCGTTCAGGTGTTCTCTCAAGGCTCAGCTATCAGGCACGAAGTCTCAACGCAAACACAAAGGCAAGAATCTTTATCGTCACTCAGCGTTCCCTGCAGACACCTCTGCCTTCTCCAGATTATATCCGCTCTCTTGTCTTCAATCTGCACAAGGGGCTTTCCATTGATCCTGCTGATTTGGCGGAAAAACTTGCCGCTTTGGGCTATTTACGTGTTCCAAAAGTAAGCCTGCCTGGAGAATTTACCCTTAGGGGTGAAGTTCTTGATGTCTTTACGCCCGGCGAAGAAAATCCAAGGCGAATTCTTTTTGATTTTGACGAGATTTCTTCAATAAAGAGCTTTGATGCTGAGCGCCAGTCCACTTTGGAATCTTTTGATAACATGCTCGTTTATCCAATGAAGGAAGTAGTCTGGACCGAGGAGCTTGTGGGCAGACTAGAAAGCCTTTTTGAAAAGTTTGGAAATGTTTCTGATTCTTCTGAAAACTCTGTGGCATCCCTGTCCTCTGTGAGAAATTCATCAGACGAAAATACGATTTTCCTTGCACTTACCGAAGAAGCCGAAAAGGCCAAAAAAAAGCTTTTGGATGAACTTCGCTCTTCAAGGGAAAGTGAGGGAGAGGAGCTTTTTTACGGTGCCTTGTGGGAAAAAAAATACACGATTTTTGATTATATTTCGCCTGAAACCACGGTTTTCTTCTATGACTATGACCGTCTGAATAACATGCAGGAGAATTTTGACCGTGAGTATGCCGGAATGTATAGAACAGCCCGCCAGCGATTTCCTGTTCTTCCCCCCAGCGAGATGATTCTTCCCTTTGACAAAGTGT
>DGTW01000318.1 GCA_002393835.1 Treponema sp. UBA4326 | reverse complement strand
GAATGGAGCGAAAAAGTGATGGACGAACTTCCCAAAAAGACTATAATTCTAAAAATCGAACCCATTGAAGGTACAAGCGAGCGTAATATAAGCCTCGAAAACTGGCCTCATGGTGAAATAAAATAAGGTCACAAAAAATGAAAGCACTCGTAATTGACTGTGCGGCCAGCTGTATGCATATAGCCGCAAAAAATGAGGATTTAACGGCATCCGTTTCCATGGATTTAGGGCAGAAACAGTCCCAGAAACTTCTTCCAACCATTGATTATGTGCTCTCCCAGCTTTCTCTTAATGCCTCTCAGCTGGACTACACCGCCCTCACCTCAGGGCCTGGAACTTTCACAGGCCTGCGACTGGCTTTTTCGGCACTAAAGGCCATTGAGCTTGCAAATGACACCCCTATTTACGGAATTCCAAGTCTATCAGCCTATGCTTTTCCATTTGAAAGCTTTGAAGGCCTTGTTCTGAGCGTAATCGACGCAAAAAAAGACCAGTTTTTTGCCGCAATATACGAAAAAGGGAAATGTATCTCAGAAGCCGAAGACACAACGGCAGAAGTCGTCGAGCAAAAACTCGACAAAAGCAAAAAGATACTTTTATGCGGCCCAGATGCGGAACTTTTTTCCAATGAGCTAATGAAAATCAATCCTGACCTCAAGCTCGTATTGTATAAATCTCAGCCCGTGCCAACAGAGGCTCTTTTCTCAATGGCTGAAAGCATGATAGAGCAAAAAAAAGAGCCGCTCGCAGACTACGACGGCCCTGTATACCTCAGAAAATCCGAGGCAGAAATAAAACTTGAAAGTCAGCAGTAGCCCTATATGGACTAAGAAAGCAAATTCGCCAGGGCATCCAAGGCTGTGCTTCCAAGGGCAGCCTCACGGTTCTGACGCTGAATGTCATCGTAGACCTCTTCCCTGAAAACCTTTACGGTCTTGGGAGCGTCAACTCCGATTTTTACCTGGTCACCGGAAATTCCTATAATCTGAATGGAAATATCATTTCCGATTTTTATTTTCTCATCAACTTTTCTTGACAAAATCAGCATTATTTTGCCCCCTTAGCTTTCAGGGCTTTGATTATATTGTATTTTGTCGTCCATTTCGTGTCCGCAAGAATCACCTGAAGGGCAAAATTATTCTTTCTGTTGATTACAACAGGTCCCTGCAAGTTGGCGGTAACTGGACCTCCATCAGCAGGAACTGTCACGATTGCAAAAACAATGACATCTGAAGCAGAGTCAACCTCAATCTCCGACAGGGTTTTGTCGTCAACATCAAGCTCGTAGTGCTCTGCAATAATGAAGGGATCCACAATCAGAAAAGCAAGGGAGCTTTCATCAAGGGACTGCATCCAATAAAAAGGCTTGTACTCCGACTCAATCAAGGCATATTTATGAAAATCCTCGAAGCCAAGGAGTCCTTTGGGAAATTCAATGATGTTTTTCTCATCGACAGAAACCATTCCCATTGTCTTAGTCTTTACTTCCATTTATTTTACCTCATATAGTTTAAGAGAGTTGATGAATACATCTTGCCGGCCGTTGAAAGGGTAGCATTCTGGGTGTATTCAAGCATTTTCTCGTCAGTAATGGCTTTCGTAAGATCCAAATCCCCTTCCCGGGAAATCTGGCCTGTAACATTCAATGCGACGGCAGAATTTCGAGTCATGTCATTCTGAAGGCGCTCGTACTCGCTTCCGGCTTTGGCAACCCTCGTAACAAGGGTGTTGATTCCAGAGTCAAGGCTTGCCAAAACACGGCCGCCCACAGCCTCACTGTCAGCCGCAAACATTGCGTCACGCAAGGCTATAACGCTGTCAAAAAGAGAGCCGCCCGTAAGACGCACAGAATCACCGATATTGTAGGGAGGATGCTGGCTTTTGTCCTTAATGATTCCAAGGTCATTCAGGGCAGTGCCTGACAAATCCTCAAGCCAAAGCTGTCGGGCATCTGTCGTGGAAAGGTTAAGTCCGTGTGTGATTGGATCAAGGGAAGCCTTTACGGCCGCCCCGCTGGAATTTATCTTTGAAATAAGGGCATATACATTGTCTCCGCTCTCAACGATTATTTTCTGTCCGTCAACGCTGATTACGCCGTCATCCTGAGCCTGCCATTCCCTGGCATCCCTGCCACCGAAAAGGCGCTGGTTTTCAGCCCAGAAAATCCTGTTGCCGGCAGTCTCAACGGAAATGTATTTGTTCTCATCAACCTCAACGAGATTCTGGTCAATGCTTCCGTTATAATGGACGGCCGAAATAAGTGGCACGGTCGATCCTTCAACAGCTCCCATATCAACGTCAAAAGCCTGAATGTTGGTGTTCGTTCCAGCAAAAAGGGAATTTCCCTCAGGAGAAACGGCATTTGCATTCTGAATAAGCTCTCCCAAAAGCTCGTTGACCTCAACGGCCATATTACGCATGTCGTCCTTGTTGTAGATTCCGTTTGAGCCGGTAACGGCAAGTTCCCGGATCCGCTGCATGATTTCAAGGGAATTTCTCATGTAGCCTTCCCTGTAAAGATACTGGTCGCTTAATGTAGCCGCATTTTTTTCAAAATTATTGACGCGGGTAAGATATGACTGATACTTTACCAGATGGCCGGCGGCAATGGGGTCATCCCTCAGAGAAGAAATTTTTGACTGAGTTCCGATTTGCCTGTCTATTTTTGCCCGACGGACTTCCTGCCTGCGAAGGTTGTACTGAGTCTGGTTGTTATTCAGCTGTGAACTGATTCTTGTTGGCATTTTTCTCCTCCATGATTTTATCCACAGATTTTCACAGATAGGGCACAGATTTTAGTTATATTCCGTGTCCATCTGCGTTAACTGCGGATTGCTATTATACTCCAAGCCTGTTAATTACAGTGTCCAGCATTTCATCGATTACAGATACAAATTTTGCAGCCGCATTATAGCCGTGCTGGAACTTGATGATTTCGGCAAGCTCTTCATCGATGTTTACGCCTGAGATTGAGTCGCGCAAGTTTCTCAAATCGTCCATGATTGCGTTCTGAGAAAGCATGTTCATCTCGGCCTGCTCGCCTTTCAAGCCCACATTAGTCACGCTACTGGCAAAATATTCGTCAAAGGTGCGGTTTTTGCCAATCATAACGCTGGTGTTTCGGATTGAGGCAATCTCAACGGCAGCTCGTCCGTCACCAATCATCGATTTTCCCTGATTGTTGGGATAAGCCGCCGCAACGCTCAGGACATCGCCCTTAATCTCATTGTTTACGGCAATATAGCCGGCAGGATTTAAAACAGGAGAAACGGAATACTGACCGCGCAAAGAATTTGCGGCATCAGCTCTGGCAAAATCATAGGCGTTCTCTGCCCCGCTTCCATTCAAAACTCCAGCATAGCCGGTGAGGAACATTCCAGAATCCTCAACATGACGGATAACGAAGTCAGGATTTTCCATATCTTCTGCCGTAGTTGCCTTCAAAACAAGGTGATTGTCCCTGTCGAGATAGGCCTTTACCTCACCGTCACTGTCATTGATTCTGGCGACGACTTCGGCAATTGTGTCAGTCGCATGGTAAGGAACCGAAATAGTACCGTTTTTTCCAGAGAGGGTCATCGTACCTTCGAGGCCCAGCTTTTCCTGAGGATTAAGGGAATTTGTTCCTGTAAACCTGAAAAGATATGAATGGTCGTCCATCCCGTCGCCATCCCTGTCATAATTTCCGTTTACGCTTGTTACGAAAGGCTCCTGAATAAAGAAATCAAGCCCCGTGACATTGTTCATGCCGATTCCGTTTTTGTGAACATCATTCACCAGGTCGGCAAAATTCAAGGCGACAGTGTTCAAATTCTGGACTTCACCGCGAACATCCACATCACGAAGCTCAATCAAGGCACCCAATGTACCGCCAGAAACCTGAACGGCATTTTTTGTGTCTGACCAGATAACCTTGCTGTAACCGTTGTTGTTGATGACAGGCTCCACATCAAAAGAGCGGGCAATGTGCCCCTGGACGAGGATGTTTCCCTCAAGATGAACCATGAACTCGTCATCATCGCGGATGTCAGTAGTCACATTTGCCAGTCCAGAGAGTTTTTCCACAAGCAAGTCCCGGCGGTCAAGCAAGTCATTTGGATTGTCTCCCATGGCCTTCACTTTAACAATCTCACCGTTCAAATCAGCAATCTGCTTCGTAATCGTATTAATCTGCTTTACCGTGGCCTCAATGTCCCCGTTTATAAGGTCGCCAATTCCGCTCAAAGCAGTGTATCGCTGCTGTATGCTCTCGGCAAGAGTGTCACCTCGGGTAACAACGGCCTGACGAACGGCCTGGCTGTCAGGGTAAACAGAAAGCTCCTGCCATGCCTGCCAGTATTTATCCATATTTGAGCGAACCGAAATCTCATCTGGCTCGTTGTAGACCTGCTCGATCATGGTGTAATATTTTTCACGGGTAGTCCAATAAGTCTCCTGGTTTGTCTGGGCGACGATTCTCTGCTCCAAGAGCTCGTCACGAAGACGGGTAACGCTTTCAACACTGGTTCCCTGCCCCAACTGGCCTGCCCTCTCTTCACGAGACAAGTCCGGGCGGTAAATGGGGTCAAAAGTCTTTATCTGAACTCTCTGTCGAGAATATCCCTCAGTGTCGGCATTGGAAATATTGTGACCAGCCGTGTTAATCTGAGTTGAGTGAGCCATAAGGCTTCTTTTACCAATTTCTATCGCTGCGAATGAGTTTGCCATAACTACTCCTTAAACCTCCGCGGTAGCGGCGTTGCACGGATGCAACGAATCCGCAAGATTTTTATAATTCTATATCATCTGATTGAGCACTACGCTGCTCAGTTCCGGCTTAACAATCTGTCCCTTGTTTGAATAAAGGACGTTTCTTCTCTGGGGCACCACTGAATCAAAGACTCCCTGAAGGAACTTGCGGGTCGTGGTGATGTACTCATTGAGCACCCTGTTCTCAACCTTTGACTTCTGCAGTTTTCCCCTCACCTGACTCAAAACAGGCGAGATTTCAGCATCAAGAGCCATGTCTATGTCAGCACTGAGAGCCGACCTTTTTTCTTCAAGCTCCACGAACTGATCACTGAGACTTTGCAGGTTTTCAATGTTTCTGTTAAGTTTTTCCCAGTCTTTTTCCTTCACGCAGTCGTGCAAAAGAGTCTGCTGCTCCAGAATTTTATCCAAAAGCGCATTTTCTTCCTGCATAACGGAAACAAGATTCGCCTTTCTGGCGATAAGCGTATCAGTCTGCTCAATATCTAATTCAGCCATCAAAAACCCCAAACGGATTCGACTCTCAGTCAAATCCTAGATTTATTCCTTTAGATTATCGGAATATAAAAAGGGGAGTTTAGAGGAAAATATAAAGGGGGAAGTCTCCCCCTCGCGCCCACTTCGTTGGTCGCTACCCTCTCTACGGGGTAGGGAGACGGTCGCCGTAGGCGAAAAAACTTGCGAGGCAAGTTTTTAGTCGAGTCTCGGTGAAGGCTGGGCCTGAACCGCACCCCCGTAACACCCCCACAATTCTCTTCCTTCTAAAAAACACAAAAAAAATTGAAAATTTCCTTTTCAAAGACTTGACATATTTTAGGCCTTTCTGATATAGTATCAAACATCAGTTACATGGTGCCTGTAGTTCAGTGGTAGAGCGTCAGATTGTGGATCTGATTGTCGTGGGTTCGAGCCCCATCAGGCACCCGATCCGCTCAAGGCGCAAGCCAAGGGCGACGAATCAAATGCGTTCGTAGCTCAACTGGATAGAGTAACGGACTTCGAATCCGTAGGTTGCACGTTCGATCCGTGTCGGACGCATAATTTTAACTGATAAATCGGGCGACTAGCTCAGTTGGTAGA
>DGTW01000256.1 GCA_002393835.1 Treponema sp. UBA4326 | reverse complement strand
TGCACTCTGTACACTGCAAAGCGATAATATCAACGGCTGTCTTTTTCTTGCTACCCATTTTATTTACTCCTAAATATGATTCTAAAAAATTAGGTTAAGCTCCCGAGCGGAATCGGACCGCTGACCTCAGCACTACCAATGCTGTGCTCTACCAACTGAGCTACAAGAGCACACAAAAGATGTGTTTGAAAAATATATCTGACAAGCCAATTTGTGTCAAGAGAAGGAAAAGAGAATTCGCAAGAATTTACGAGAATTGTAGTTTTTTTTTTGAATTTGTGCTAGGCTTTCTTTATGTGCATTGACGAACTTGTAGACAACATTTTGAATTCTTACGAAAAAGACGGCGGAATCAACAAGGCCGGCATCGACAACTTTCCTGTGCGCGAAAATGTAGTCGCCGTTCTCCATGACCTTCAGTGCCTCATTTTTCCAGGTTATAGAACTGCAGAAGATTTGGACAGCGTGAATTTGCGCTATGTCACAGGTCAGCGGGTCAACAGAATCATCGCTATGCTCACGAAAGAGATTCAGAAGGCACTCACATACAAGGCCACCCAGCACGACCAGAATTTCCATGTTCAGGCTTCACACTGCTTCGGTCTTGCAGAAAAAACAGCCCTGGCAATGATTGAGGCCATTCCTGAAATTCGCAGGCTCGCCCGCCTTGACGCAATCGCTGCCTTTAACGGAGATCCGGCAGCAAAAAGCGGAGACGAGGTTATCGTTTCTTATCCAGGGCTTGAGGCAATTATCGTCTACAGAATCGCTCACTTTTTGTATGAGTGCGGAGTTCCGGTTATTCCCCGCATTATGAGCGAGCATGTTCACGGAAAAACAGGAATCGACATTCACCCGGGAGCAAAAATCGGCGAGAGCTTCTTTATCGACCACGGAACAGGCGTAGTAATCGGCGAAACCAGCATCATAGGCAAAAACGTAAAGATTTATCAGGGCGTGACTTTGGGCGCACTCAGCGTAAAAAAATCACTTCAGAACAAAAAAAGGCACCCTACTATAGAAGACGATGTTACGATTTACGCAAACGCCACGATTTTGGGTGGCGAAACGGTAATCGGCAAAGGCTCGGTTATTGGCGGAAACTCATGGATTACGGAGTCGATATCAAACGCAAAGGCGTAGTACAGGCTAAACAAAAACAAGCTCTCGGCGAGACGCGCCATAAAAGTCGCGGTGAACAAGTTCAAGCGACTTTTTGTCGCAACCTCGCCTACGCTTGTTTTTGGCATTTTCGGACTTTGTCTTTGCGGCTGCAATCTTGGCATAGAAAAAAAACAAGGCTTCCTCGAAGTAACACTTAAAGGAAGCCTTGCCGCCTAGCAAGCTAGGCATCGGAGAGAGTTTATCAGCTTTTTACAAGCTGAGTTCAATATAGCTCTATTAGTTTTTATTGTCAATGAAATTTTGTTAAAAATATCCAAATTCTCTAAAATCTCTAATCAATTTCTCAGTTTTTATCAGAATCACCATTAACTTCATTTGCCCTTTTCTCCTTTTTTCACTATCTTTACGAATGTGAACTTTCGCTTTTTACGGATTTTCAGGCCGGTTGATTTTTTGATTTTCTTGCTTTTTCTGGGAATAACGATAGCCTCCTTCCTTTTTTTAAGGAGTGACGGAAAGACAGAGGCTCATTTGATTATTAAAAGCTCGGAAAAAGAATATGTCTATTCTCTGAGCAAAGACCGGGAAATCGAAATTTCGGGAAATATCGGAAAGTCCCTGATTGTGATTCATGACGGCAGGGCTTATTTTAAAAGCTCTCCTTGCAGCAACAAGACCTGCATTCACATGGGAGCGGTTCAGGAAGAAAATGACTGGGCGGCCTGCCTGCCAAATGACATTTTCATTCGGGTTGAATAATGCGAGATCCGTGTTGCACTTTTATCGAATAAAACGAGGTTTATATGGCTAAAGCAAAAGGAAAATCTACTGTCTATAAATGCACTGAATGCGGTTACACTCAGCCCCGCTGGCTTGGCCGCTGCCCCCAGTGCGGGGAATGGAACACTCTTGAAGAGGCGATTTTAGACCCAAATTCAAATGCGGCGGCTTTCGGAAATGCTGCCACGGAAAAAATAAAGCCACTGCCCCTTTCTCAGGTGTCGGCTCAGGAAAACAGCCGACTTGTCACTGGAATTCAGGAGTTTGACCGGGTTTTGGGCGGCGGTGCCATGAAAAGGAGCGCAATTCTGATTGGCGGAGAGCCAGGAATCGGAAAATCCACGCTGATGATTCAGGCCTGCGCGGCGATTCACAAAAATTGTGGCGGACGAATCCTGTATGTTTCCGGCGAGGAAAGTGCCGGGCAAATCAAGGGACGCTCTGACAGGCTGGGGCTTACTGCCGATGGAATCGAGATTCTTTGTACGATGAGGCTTGAGGACATAAAAGACGCCCTTCTGGTCCTCAATCCCCTTTTTGTGATTATCGACTCCATTCAGACGGTATATTCAGTTGAAGCCGGGATTGTGCCGGGAACGGTGAATCAGCTTAAATATTGTGCAAACGAGCTGATTGGCTGGGTCAAGGAGAGGGATTCAGTTCTGGTGATGAGCGCTCATGTAACAAAAGAAGGGACTATTGCAGGTCCCAAGAGCCTTGAGCACATGGTCGATACCGTGGTTTCTTTCGAGCGCAATGACGATGAGGTCCGCTTTCTGAGGGCAATAAAAAACCGTTTCGGAAGCGTGGACGAGCTTGGAATCTTTGCCATGACAGAAAAAGGACTTGAGGGCGTGGGCGACCCCAGCACCATGTTCATAACAAAGCGGGAGGGAGCCATTCCTTCGGGAATTGCAAATTCCTGCGTTTTTGAGGGGAGCCGGGCTTTTCTTGTGGAGATTCAGGCTCTTACGGTTCCGGCAAAGGCCAGCATAAGCAGGGTTTATTCCGAAAAAATTGACTCAAACAGGGTGGCCAGGATAGCGGCTGTCCTTGAAAAAAAAACTCGCCTCAAATTTTCTGATCAGGATTTGTATGTGAATGTGGCCGGTGGCGTTAAGCTGACTGAAAGTGCCATCGATGCGGCTTTGGCAGCAGCCTTGTATTCGGCAAGAACGGACATTCCGCTTTCGGAAGGAAACGTAATTTTGGGAGAAATGAGCCTTGCGGGTGAAATCCGTCCGGTACAAAGACTGAAGCAAAGGATAAAAACGGCGAGGGACCTGGGCTTCAACAAAATTGCGGCTCCCGAAAAAGAAGATGGAGCCGAAAAAATCTCGTCAGTTCCTGACATGCTGAAATTTTTGTTCGGAAAATAAGCTTTTTTCAAGCACAAAATCCTGCAAAAACGCTACAATTTCAGTATGGAAAACGAATTGATTTTTACTCAGGAAAGGAATATTTCTTCCGCCTTTATCGACAGCTCCCTCAAAATGGGAATCGCACAGTCAGTTCTTATGGTTCAGGATAATCTCACGGAATGCTTTAACAGACTGGGCTGTGACGGAGTGGTTTACAGGGAAAAATACAAGGCCTTCTGGGTTTTTACCAAGTCAAAGCTTCATTTTGAAAAAAGACCTGTCTGGAGAGAAAAAATTGATGCCAGCACCTTCCCCATCGACAATGCAGGCTTTAAAGCTCACATAAATACGATTTTGCGTGACAAAAACGGCGAAACTTTAATCACTGCAAATCAGGAAGCCTGCGTGCTGGATTTGGAAAAACACCGCCCCGTAAAATTGACAAACCTAAACTACCCCAAAGAGAATTTCCCGGAGCCAGTATTTACCCAGCCTTTTGAAAAATTCGATTCAGATTTTACTGAAGAAGATTTCAAATACGAGCAGGTAATCCGCTCCCAGCACATAGACATGTCTCACCACATGAACAACATTGAGTACATCAAGCTGGCCCTAAATGTCTTTTCCGACGATTTTCTGCTGACCCACGAAGTTAAAAATCTGGAAGTCCACTACACCGGCGAAAGTAAGGAAGGTCAAACTCTGAAGATTTACTCAAAAACGAGCGGAAACACGACCGTGGTTGTAATCAAGGAAAGCGAGCGCTGCGTTTTTGAGATGGAAATTGAATTTTAAGGATTTTTTGGGCTACTTCGGACTAGGTAGGGAGCCGGTCGCCGAAGGCGAAAAAACTTGCGAGGAAAGTTTCTTCGTTTCACTTCGCGCGA
>DGTW01000140.1 GCA_002393835.1 Treponema sp. UBA4326 | reverse complement strand
AAATGACAAAAAATTTCGAGAAAAACCTTAAAAAAATAAAAGATGAGACTGGAATAACAATCTGGCTCATGGGAGATGTTTCACGCACATTCGGGCTGGAAAATGCCGAAAACAATTACAAAATGTTCAAGGAACATCCATTTGCAGGCTTCATCGGAATTGGCCTTGGAGGAGCAGAGGCAAAAGGTCCGTCAAAAGAATTTGGCCCAGTCTTCGAAAAAGCCCTTGCCGACAATTATCATGCAGTGGCTCATGCAGGCGAGGATGTAGGGCCTGAGTCAATTTGGGATGCCTTGAATATCTGTCACGCAGAGCGAATCGGACACGGAATTACATCTGTTCAGGATTCCGAGCTTGTAAGATACATCAGCGAAAACAAAATTCCGGTTGAAGTTTGTCCGACCAGCAATGTCTTCACCAAAAAATATGTCAAGAAAATGGCCGAGCATCCTGTTCGGGAAATGTTCGATAAGGGAATCCCTGTCACAATCGCAACTGATGATCCTATCTTCTTCGGGGCAGAGCTTTTGGACGAATACTGGAACCTTTATTCAAAGCTGCATTTTTCAAAGGCTGACCTAAAAAAAATTGTCATCAACAGCTTCGACGATTCCTTCCTTGACGACGGCGAAAAAGCAAAATTCAAAAATCTTGTTGAAGAAAACTGGAAGTAAACTTGGCCGCAATTTCTGATTTTCTTAAAATTCCAAAAATAGACTCCTGCAAGCACCTTTCTTCCGGCATGAAATATGATTCTTTCACCCAGTGGGCTGGATTTTTGCTTCCCGGTTATGACGAACTAAAGAGCCGCCCGGCTGGTTCCGTGCAGGATCTGGCAATCCGAAAAGACTTCAATCTTTACACGCAGACAAGAATTTCTTCTGCCCATGACATCCTTCTTTTGTTTTGTCATGCAATTTCAGAGAGTATTTCTGATAATGTAAAGCTTTTGAATGGCACCGTCAATGTTGATTTTCTTTCAAAGTGTAAGAATGCCACTGAATTCCTTGATATTGTAAAAAAGATTTGCGAAAAATATTCCGACAAAATCACAGTCCGGCCCTTTTTGGGAATTGATACCAGTAATGAGAACAATCTTCCGCTCGCTGAAATGCTTTTGGAAAGCGGTCTTTTTGGCGGAATTGAGCTCTACGGAACAAAATTTATCGAAATGCCCGAAAAATTCCTGTCACTGTTCAGGACTTCACGCCGCATGAACATCGATTCGAGAATTTGCTGCCTTGGCTTTCATTTTATAAAGTCCCGTGAGGAAATTTTTGAAATCCTCGACAACTTAAAGCCGACCCTGCTTTTAAACCCGAATATGGCGGTCAATAACGAGAGCCTTGGAATAATCAAAAACTCAAAGCTCTCTCCTGAAATCGTCGCATTCGGAAAAAATACAGGAATAAAAGTTGAATTCAGCCCGGCACCAGGACTTTCGGGCAACAAGGACAGAGAAAAGAATCTGGTCATCCGTGATTTTGCAGAAAATGGAATCCCGCTGAAACTTTGCACCGAGGACACCCTGCATCTGGGCAAGTCAATCTCCGAGTTTGCCTCTGACCTCTGTAACGAGGGCGTCTTCAGCGTGGAAGAAATAGGGACGATTTTAAAAATATAGGGAGCCGGTCGCCGAAGGCGAAGAAACTCACGAGGTGAGTTTCTAGGCGAGTCTCGGTGAAGGCTGAGCCTGAACCGCGCATCGCACGCCAGCGTAGCGCCACACCCCCTTCTACAGTGGCTTTGACCCCGTACCCCACAGCTTACTTCAAGTACACCATCAATAACATTATGCGAACAAAAAATCCATCCGTGGATTTTTTGATTCGTACGAGAAAATTCTGTTCACCTGAGGGCAAACAGAATTTTCTCTCTTTGCTTTTACACCGCCTCCATGCGGTGCTTTATTTCAAGTACACCATCAATAACATTATATCCGAATTGCGGATTCCTGAAATTCGGCTTGCCTGCCCCAGAGTGAGCGGGCGGACGGCCTCAAGCTTCTGCCGGCTTTCACCTGAGAGGGCCGGGATTTTTGAGTAGTCGAAATCGGCCGGGATATGGAAATGCTCCATTTTGTGCATTTTGGCCACCCTTGCATCCTGCTTTTCGATGTAGTACTTGTATTTTGCGTCTTCCCGGGCAATTTCCCAAACGATTGGGCTGAATCCAGGATTTTCGGCTTTGGCATCTTTTAGCAAAAGTTCCGTGGCTTCCTCAACCTGCTGGTATTTGAGTTTTGTCGCATTAAACTGAGCCTCGCTTTTAATTCCGACCTTGAATGCCTTTTCGGAAAGGCGGCGGTCGGCCGTGTCGTGGCGCAGTTTTAAGCGGTATTCTGCCCTGGCCGTGAACATGCGGTAAGGCTCTTTTGTTCCCAAAGTTACAAGGTCATCAATCAGAACGCCGATGTAGGCTTCGTCCCGGCCCAAAATAAGGGGTTCCCAGTCCGGAATTGTGTGAAAATTTTCCTTTCCCTGTTCTTTCTGGAAATTTTCAAGAAGAGTGTTCACAGCGTGAGTTTCTTTTTCGGAAATTTCTGCAAAATGCCTGATTTCTTCGAGGGTAAAGTGTGATTTGAAGACGAAGGCTTTTGGTTCGGCACTGGCCGGAACCTGTCCCATTCCAGAGTGAGAGGGGCACAAGTCCCCGCAAAGCTCCTTATGAGCACGGGCATAAAGGGCGGCGTTGATTCCGGCGACCAGGCCCTGTCCTGCCGCTTCCTCGTAGCCAGAGGTTCCGTTAATCTGACCGGCGTTAAAAAGTCCCGCCACCCTTTTTGTCTCAAGAGATGGGAAAAGCTGGGTCGGCTCAACATAATCATATTCTACGGCGTAACCCGGGCGGGCAACATGGCAGTTCTCAAAGCCCGGAAGGGTACGCAGGAAAGAATCCTGAACTTCTTCAGGCAGGCTCGAAGAAAGACCGTTGAGGTAAATTTCGTCCGTGGCAAGGCTTTCTGGCTCCACGAAAAGCTGGTGCCTCTCCCTTTCTGCGAATCGCATTACCTTGTCTTCGATTGAAGGGCAGTAGCGGGGACCGATTCCGTGGATTTTGCCAGAATACAGGGGCGAGCGGCCGATGTTTTCCCGGATAATTTCATGGGTCTTTGCGTTGGTGTAAACCAGGTGGCAGGGAACCTGTGGGCGGTCAACGCTTTCGTTTTCAAATGAGAAAGGAACGATTGTCTCGTCTCCGGCCTGAATCTCAAGCTGAGAGAAATCGATTGTGTGACGCAGGATTCGCGGGGGGGTGCCTGTCTTCAGGCGGCCTGTCGTAAAGCCCAGGCGGTTTAGGCTCTGTGTGAGCCCGAAAGCCGCCTGCTCTCCAATGCGGCCGCAGGGAGCGTCATATTCGCCGATAAAGATTCGGCCTCCTAAAAAAGTGCCTGTCGTAAGGACGACCGAGCGGACTGGAATCAATCTTCCCCGCTCAGTGACGAGAGCCGTGAGTTTCTGCCTTTTGCCGGATTTTGCGGCTTCTGAAAGAATGTCTTTTTCTGTGAATTCGCCCGGAATCTGGCCTGACTGGGAGCTTTCTGCCGGGGGAAGGGGAGTGTCGCTTTCGGTTGTGAGCAAATCAACGACAGTGTCCATTAATGTGTAAAGGTTTGGCGTTGTCTCGACTGTCTGTCGGGCAAGGCTTGAATAAAGGAGCTTGTCTGCCTGACTTCGTGGAGCCTGAACCGCAGGACCACGGCTTTTGTTGAGCATCCTGAACTGAATCATAGATTTGTCGATGAGCTTACCCATTTCGCCGCCAAGAGCGTCAATTTCCCGGACGATGTTTCCCTTTGCGATACCGCCTATTGAAGGGTTGCAGCTCATTCGTGCGATTGAGTCAATTGTCTGAGTAATAAGAAGGGTTTTGAGTCCCATTCGTGCTGATGCAAGGGCAGCCTCGATTCCGGCATGTCCACCGCCAACGACAGCTACATCATAAAAATCATAAAATCCAGCCATAGTGAGAAGATTATAGTGAAAAAAAAGAAAAGTGAAAATGGAAAACTGAAAGATGAAAGATGAAAACTGAAAGTTGAAAACGGAAAACTGAAAACGGGCGAATCCTTTGTCCTCCCAGGGGCTCCGCATTATAATGCATTTGCAGGAAAAATGGCGCGA
>DGTW01000003.1 GCA_002393835.1 Treponema sp. UBA4326 | reverse complement strand
GCCAGGCAGGTCTCATGAAATCCACGTTTTGAATCTCCTTTCCGGCATTTTTGCCCTATGTGTCACTTTGTCACTTTTTTCTTTATCTTTTATATAATATTTTTTTCTTATTTTTAGTTAGTCTTAACTAATTATTTCTCGCGTAAACTTTTTCAAAAAAAAGTGGCAAAAGTGACGCATTAGACAAATCTAACTCCATTTTTACACCGCCCAGTACTCATAAAAATGTTCTCTCAAATACAGATTCATCTGCAGCCAGAGGTCAATTTTTCGAGGATCATATCGTCTCAAAATAAAGATGTTTCCAGACCCGTCCGGAGCATATTTTCGGTCCAAAAACCTCTCCAGAATTTCATCAACCTCGTCCGCGTAAAATCCGTAATCGTCGTAAATATCAAGCCCCAAATTTTCGAGCATGGTCCAAAAAATCTTGTCTGTTCGGTCTCCTACGTCAGGATTGTAAATTAGTTCATCTTCGCATTTTTTCGCCAAAGAAATGAGCATTTCCAGCACAGAACAGCCATTTTGAGCCCAATTGGGCTCATTTTTGGCTGAAATTCGGAATTCTTTGGCAAAAAGCCGTCGAAGCCCCAACCCGTCTTCCGCACGATTTTCGTCGTACTCAAGCGTCCATCTGAACTCCTTATGAAACATCGCGCTGAGCAATTTTTCATAGTTATTTGCGAGATAATCATCCCCGAGAAGACCGACGAGCCAACGAAAATATGCGTCACTCATTTCGGTCTTTTAACCCTCCATTTCGTCTTCAAGAATCTCCCCTTCAAAGGCAGAATCCTCGACAATAATTTCATAATCAGCACCGATTTTTTCGTTCCGGATATACGCGACATTTTCCTCGTATTTTCCGACTTCCATGCGCCACTTTTCTCCTACCAAAAGTGGCGCATTGGCGCAAAAAGTGGCGCATCCATCGGTAAAAATGCCATTTTTTGCGTAAAAAATCAGTGTCCGCTTCGAAAAATCACGTCCGGTGTGGACAAAATCCTGAGGCGAAATTCCATGAATTTTCTCCTCAAAATCGTCATTTTTGTAGTTAGACGTGTCTAATGCGCCACTTTTTCTGGCGCATGCGCCACTTTTTGTTTTCAAAAGTGACACATAGTTTTCGTCATTTTCACTGCTTTTTTCACCGTTTTTCTCTGATTTTTCTTCAGAAACCCTCGACATTTCTTCGATTTTTTCAAGATTTTTACCGAAAAAACCGTCATTTTCATCATTGAAATCGCGGGTTTCTACTCGTTCAGACCCTATTTCACCGGCATAATTTGTATATCCAAGACGGTCTGTGAGCCTTGCTGAGAGGCTTTGAGCCGCCTCCACATAGTCCTGTTCAGCCTTCTCCCGGGCTTTGTTTCTCTCTTCTTCGAGGTCTTTTCGTGCCTCTTCCTTGGCCCTTTTCTTCATATCAAAAGTGACTTTTTCGACCTCATCTTCCACTTTTTTCTCATAATCTTTGTACAGCCAGAGAAGTGTTCCACCCGCTCCGACTGCGATTCCGGCAAGAAATATCATCAGATTTTTCATCAGATTCCTCCTTCAACTTACATATTTTACGCAACTTATTCACTCAAAAATTGCTTATTTTTCAAATATCATTCACAGCCAGAGGTCCAGATCCTGGCAATTGAAGTCGATTCTGAGGCACGGTGTCCAGATATACTTCTCTTCCCGTTCGTTATAGACCTGCTCCCAGCCTTCCAGGCGCTCAATGACAATCTCATTCGGCGCATCAGGCTTGTCAGGCTGCCACGTCCAGCCCCAGTGCATACCTTCTTTGCACTTTCCGAAGCCTTTTTTCATTCCCAGAACGTCATAAACCTCGTTGATCGTGATGAACGGGCAATCCTCACGCTTCAACTGGCGGTTCAGTTCCTTGATTCTGGCTTCCAGAAAGAAGCTCGCATAGCTTCTGGCATCGTATTCTTTTGAGGTCTGCGGCGAAAAGTTCCTTGCGAACTTCGAACCGTTCCTGGAATTGCCCAGTACATTGGCCTTTTTCCGCACGATTTTGCTTGCCCCGGTCTCCGGATTGGTCTCAAGAACCTCGATTTCTTCCTCTTTGGCCCCGAAATATAATTGTTTTTCCTTTTCTTCGCCGACTTCTTCCCTTACACGGCCACGATATTCTTCGACAATCTGCTTGAATGCCATAGAATCGAGCATCAGATTGGTATTTTGATGCCTGAGATCCACATGTCCGCTTGCAATAGACACCATTCCACCGACCCAGAGACCGGCCGGAAGGGCATAAATTTTTGTCAGCTTCCATGCAAGGCGTCCATAAGCTTCCGTATAAGCCCTGATAGTCTCCGGTGTGCCTTCCGAGTGCTCCTCATCGACCCTGTTTTTGATCTCGCGAAGCTCATTTTTCGATGTTTCAACGGCATCTACGGCCGCTTTGGTCTTCGTGCAGGCCAGAACAGTACCGGCAAGCACACTGATTCCGCCCAAAACAAGCGCAATTTCCGGTCTGACACGCCGAAATTTCAGATTTGCGACATTTTTCAGTCCGTTTACTTTATTTACAAGTCCTGTAAACATGGAAATTCTCCTTTTTAAATATAATATTGTTCGATTTAGCGGGTGCTGACGGCCTCTGTTGGCGGTAGATCAAGCATCCATCCGTCCGGAGTCGGGTAAACCGTGGCATTTCTGAGATCATACCAGCCGTAATACCGATCCGTGTACTTGCTCGAGAGCTCCGCACGCTCATTCAGATCCGCAACAGTTGCATGTCCGTATTGCTTGATAAGGTCACTCAGATAATCCAGAGCATCCTCCGCGCGGCCTTTTGAATTAAATATAATTTCGCCATAGTCATAAGACGCCCGTCGGTCATCCCTTCTGCGCCCTCTATCGTGGTCACGTCTGTCATCACGTGAATATCCACTGTAGTCCTCATAGCCGTCACGATAGCCGCCTCTTATGTTTCTGGAACTTCCACGGCCTCCATAGCCGCCGCGTACTTCTCCCCAGAACATCATGCTGATGGCTGATTGCAGCACATTGTAGCCAAGATCTTTAAGCCCCGGCCAGACGACTTCGTTCTTGACACGCTCGGAAACACCGATTGGATCGTCTGAAAAGATTCTGTCCATGAGCTTTCTTCCAAGCGATCTGCGCTTTCGTATGGCCCCTCCAGAGCCGTTTCCTGCCCCTTTACGCTCAGATGTGTCCCTGCCCTTTGAGTCACTGTAATCGCGTTCTACGGGCCTTTCTGGGGCTTCTGAGGGCCTTTCCTGAGGCATTTTGTTGGTTTCTTCCATTGTATCCTCCTAAAATATAATAAGGCTAAAACATTGCTTGTATAATTAGATAAAAATAAAAGCAGGTGCTATATTCCGAAGACAAAAAAGAGCAGCGGTTGTTAATTCCGCTACCCCTTTTTGAAGATAATCAATACAATTATTCTTCGGTTTCCTTTTCTTTGGACTCCTCTTCGTCCTCAGAATCTTCCTCGCGCGGTGGCAGAGTCAGAGTACGGTTTTCCTCATCATCGTCGTCCTCGTCGCTGATCTCCACATATTCCTCTTCTGCAGCTTCCTGGTCTTTGCGCTGTTTGTACTTGCCATAGGCGACGAGTCCGCTTCCTACGATAAGAACGCCGGTTCCAAGTCCGCGAAGGAACGTCTTGAAACGTCCGCCCTTCTTGGGTTTTGGATTCTCGGTCTGTTCTTCTTCGGATTCACTTTCCTCGTCAGATTCCGTGGCAGGTGCTTCAGGCTTCTCAACCTTGTCCCTGTAGAACGGATTGCGGATGTGCCAGCCGAAAATGGACTTCGACTTTTTGGTGTTTTCCGTCTTTACGCTCTGCTCTTCGCCTTCCTGTTCGAGAGCTTCGTTCTGGGTTTTGTTTTCATCCATAATTTAGTACCTCCATTAATAATAAAATTGTATTTCAGAGATCTTCCTCTCCACTATGTCAGTTGCAGATTTTGTGATTTGATAGAATATCATTCAGAATACGGTTTCAAACTCTGTGTAATCACAAATGTTGCTCAGGAAAGCCCCTGGATGGTTACCAGGGGCTCCGTTCAGAGTATTCATCGCTCGGCGTCAGGAATCGCTCAAAGTTAATAAAACAGATCCTCGGTTCTCCACTTACCGGGTCTGTATAGTCCTGCCAGTCCAGAATCTGATTCGGGTGGATGACATCGTGCTTCCCGCTGTACCGGAACGCATGGTACTTGCCGCAGTTCTTTGTTCTGCTGGAAATGCCAAGCATGTCGTAGAAATCATCCAACAGCAGATAGCCCTCTTCCTGCAGAGCCGTATTCATCTGCGTAATCGCCGTGTTGACTGCCGTAACCGACGAATAGAATTTCTCGCCGGAGAATGTCTCGACAAACAGCGTGTTTCCGGTGTGTGTATCGTAAATATCATACTGATCCACGACCGGATTCTGCTCATACCGTTCGGCATTATGTGCCTGTCTGGCGCGCTTCAGGTCGCCGCGTTTGAGTTCATCGGTCTCCCCGTTCTCAACGCGGTTTATGATAGCGTCCCGTTCACCCTTGGCACTGTAGTAGAGCGTTGTCATACCGGCCAGTCTGGACAGATTAATATCATTCGCTTTTGCAACACAGAACGTCGATATTCCGGCCACCGCAAGAGATTTCGCTTCGTGCTTTGCGATGATCTTGATTTTGTCAACACGATCCAGCGGCGGAAGCGGCTCTTTTCCGATCTTCTCCCGCTCTTCATTTTCCACCATACGCTCCTCGAGCTGATCGTCAATATCATCGAGGGCCTCTTTGTATGCAATGGCCCCACTGATTCCGGCATACCAGAATCCTCCGATGCCGATAACCGTCAGAATTGATGGTGCGTGCTGTTTCCCGTACCTGGTGACGGTGTTGATCGCTGCCGGAATGCACTTCAGATCGATTTTGGAGAGAAATGCGAATGGATTCTTGCCCTTACTCATTCTCATTACCCTCCTTGTCGTCTTTCTTTTCGGCGCCCTCGTCATCGTTCTTATCCTTATCCGCCGTTCCGGTTGCTTCTTCCGG
>DGTW01000035.1 GCA_002393835.1 Treponema sp. UBA4326 | reverse complement strand
GCAAGCCCGAAATTCTGTTCTTGCTCAAACCCTGCATCCATGCAGGGCATTTTTCTGTGTTTTTCACTAAGTCCAAGAAGATTACATTCAGCTTGCCTGCAAGGCGGGTGCCAGTGTCCTTCCTCACAGTGTACCACGACAGGGGCGAATTGTCATGTCTCGGCAGCACCTGTCCGCCACCTGTCAGGCGAAAAATGCCGCTCCGCCGTGGAGCTGTGGCGCAGCCAGTGCGGAAGCACCGAGGGTTACTGAGCAGCGGAAGGGCGGCAGCTGGATTATCTTGCGCAAAAAAATATAAATTCTGACACTTCCCGAAATGAGAAAACTTTTCTGAAAACCGTCTACCTACCAATTTGCCTGTTCTGATGTAAAAATTAAAGAGTATAAAAGGATGACTGTCATTATTTCGCAAGGAATATGCAGCCCTATAACAAAAAGCCAAAGAAATTAATAAAAAAGGAGAAAATTATGAAAAGATTTCGAAAGGCAATAGCGATGATAAGCACGCTGTTACTGCTTGGATCTGGCTTCTTCGTATCATGTGCTGGCGATGATGACGAGGATGAAACACCTAAATCACAGCCAGGTAGCGGTCAGCAAGCCGGAACTGGCGGCGGCCAGACCGGAGGCGGCGGTCAGCAAGGTGGCGGTGGAGATGGCACAGAAACAATCACGCCAAAAGATTTGGAATCTTATTACAAAGAATATTTCTTCGGTGGTGCCGCTGATTCTGTGAAAGTGACGGCAGAGAGCGAAGGTAATTGGGATGCTGGCTCAGAAAATATATCTAATGATGATGGCTCCGTAACTATAACAGCTGGAACAGGTTGGGGAACTACACCTACTGTATCTTGTGCTGCTTATGGAAGCATTACACCAGGATATTTTGCTCGCTACGAATATATTGTATTAACAGCAGATTTGGCTAATTTTACTCTTTCCGAAGGTGATGGTAACAATGGTGCAAATATAAAGCTGGCATTACCTGATGAAATGGTAAAACTTGCTTCTTATGGTACGACAAACACAAATGGAACTGTGACTTACATTGTTCCAGTTTCAAAACTTACATCTGCTCTACAGGCAACACAGATTGCAATCATCTTTGGTGGTTCAGGAACAGTAAAATTCACAGAATTCTATGTGACAGCAAAAGAACAGCCTGCCGCAGATTATTCACAGCTTAATGCGGCGCTTACTTCTGCTACCGAAGCAAAAAACGCTGCTGTAGTTGGTACAGAACCGGGAAATTATTCTCAAGAAGCTGTTGATACTTTGGCTGCTGCAATAAAAGTTGCTTCTGACCTTGTTGATGCAAATGCTTCTACTCAGGCAGAAATTGACGCTGCTCGTACAACATTGATTGCGGCGCTAAAAACATTTAAGGATTCGGCTGTTTCTTCATATTCTGCACCAGATTTGAGCACTTACTATAAAAAATACTTCTTTACTACAGATTCTAACCTTCCTAACTTCGAAATTGCTAAATCTACTTGGGATAATAATGCAATTTATTATGAAGATGATGCTTCAAAAGTTTCTAATGTAGCTAACATGTGGGGATCTAAAGGATTTGCACTTGTTTACAATGGGTTTGATGCAGGAACTTTAGCTAACTATGAATACTTTGTTCTTACATTAGATGTAAGCGGATTTAATAGTTCAAAGTTTGTCGTAAAAATCCCTGAGATTGAAAAAGAAGTTACAACAAATTGGAAAGAGAATACTGATGGAACAAGAACATATTTTGCGAAGATTTCAGATTTCTCTTCAGCATCTACAGGTACACAGATTGCTCTTCTGGCTTATGGCGAGGGTACTGTAATAATAAAAGAAATCTATGTAGCCGCAGCAGAAGATCCAGCAAATAAAGTTGTAACTGGAATTACAATTGATCCGACAACATCGAGCGTAAAGACTGGAGAAACAGTTACTTTCACCGTAAAAGACTCAAATCTCGTTGATCGCACGAGCGAAGCTGATTATGTTCTTTCTGGTGATGCTGCAACAGGTTCTTCAATTACAAATGGAGTTCTTACAGTTGGATCAACGGCTGGAAGTATCACAGTAAAAGCAACATACAAGGTAAATGAAACACCATTTGAGGCCGAGGCAACGATTACTGTAATTGGTGAAGTGACAAACTTGATTACATCTGTAAGTTTCAACAAGGCATACCTTGCACCGGGTTGGGCTGCAATTCTTGATAATGTTACATCATTGGAAGCTGCTTCAGATTATGTTTCAATAAGCGATGCAAATGCTGTAACATATAAGCTCCCAACCAATCTTGCCGGACAATGGCAGGCTCAGTTAAAAATTAATACTGATGCTGATATTTCTGCTGGTGATGAGTGGTACTTTAGTTGTAAATTATCAGGTGTAACCGGTGGATATACAATCAAATTGAATGATGATGAACAGCTGATTAAGCAACAGACAGGTATTATTACTGCTGATGGAATTACTGTTTCATTCTCTGGAAAAGCTGGAGATTCTGTTTCTTTTACCGACATCCCAATTATGTTTGATTTCGGAACTTGCACAGCTGGCGATGTTGTAATATCTGACATAACTATTGTAAAAATTGCTCCTAGTAATACAGGCAACACCGAAAATTCAGGTGAGTCTGGTAATACCGAAACAACAGAACCTGGCTCAATTGATTGGTCAAAAATTGATTGGATCGGCGCAAGTGGGGATAAATACAAAATTTCTGCTGACGGTATGACTGTAGTAAATGTTCAGCAGCCTGGTTGGGCGAGTGAGCAAGGTATTTATATGAATGGTGAAGGTGTAATAAGTGCTTGTACATTGGGTTCAGGAACTGACGGAACAGATTTTAAGATCGACGGTGCTGGAATTGTAGTTTATCTTTCAAAATTTACCAAAAAAGAAACTGCATTTACTGTAACTAATACAGGAGGAACACATAACATCGTAGTCTTCTACGCTGACGGAACAGAAAACTAAGTGATTTTTGAGAATTGTGATGGTTAAGTTCAAGCTTGGCCATCACCCTAACCAAAACAACAAGCCCCCAGCAAGCAATAGCCTGTTAGGGGCTTTTCCATCTTAGTTATTGATTGTCGGTGCTATTACATCGGGCACACACCAAGCGTTACGGGATTTATCACCTCCGACGAAATGACAAGCTGCTTTGTTTCGATTCCAGGCTTTGTTGGCGCGAGCGTAATCTTATAATAGCCCGAAAGGAGATGAACTTGCGCGGCGTTTACCGTGGTTTCGAGACCTGCTGTGCTTCTGCATTCGAGACTTGCGGCATTCTCACCGTCAATCAAAATATTTGTGACTGACTGCGACAAATCATCCTCCTCTTTGCGATATGTTCCGCTGATGTTGTACATAGCATCGTGTGCGGCATGGAGATATAGGCTTTTTCCGTCTTCAGGCAGGAATGGCTCCCCTTCCTCAACGATGACTGCTCCTGCCGGCTTTTGAATCTGGCAAGAGGTAAAGCTCTTGAAGATTTTCAGCGGTCTGAGTTCCCTTTTTGCCACTGGCGATATGCTGATAAAATCAAGAATATGCCTTGCCGCTTCCTGAAGTTCTGCTCTTGTCAATTTACCTTCCGAAAGACTTTGTGCAATGTCATCACCGTAGCAATTTTGTTCCGCCCCGTCATTGTCAACAACCATGTAGACATCGTTTCCAGAGCGAATCATGCTGCCTGTCTTCCTTATGCTTTCCTTTCCGCCATTCACGCAATCATTCATCGTTGCCCACCAGTCAGTCATTACCAGCCCCTTGTAGCCCCATTCTTTCCGCAGGATTGTCGTGACTAAATCGTAATTGCTTGCTGCCCAGTGACCGTTTATGGCATTGTAGCTTGTCATCAGGGATTTTACTTCCCCGCTTTTTACGGCGATTTCAAAGGGCTTTAGATAGATTTCCCGCAAAGCCCTTTCACTGATTACTGAATTTCCGCTGCGGCGGCAAAGTTCCTGATTGTTGGCGGCAAAATGCTTTATCGTTCCGCTTGAGCCACCCTTGTTCAGGCCGCGAAGAACTGCCGTGGCGATTGTACCAGCCAGCAAAGGGTCTTCCGAATAGTATTCAAAATTTCGTCCGTTCAGGGGATTTCTGTGAATGTTGACGCCAGGCCCCAAAAGAGAGTCGATTTCGTATTCTACAAGTTCCTTTCCTTCAAAAGTGAATAATTCTTCTATTAAATTTGGATTCCATGTGCAGGCCAGCAGGGTTCCGATTGGCATGAGGTTTGTTTCCTTGCCGGTGTCGATTCGGATTCCGCTTGGACCGTCCGAGCAGCCTGCCGCAGGAATTCCCAAATCCCGGAGCTTTTGCGTAATTCCGCCATAGGCCGCCGCAATTCCGACGGTGACTTTCTGGCTCATCATGCCCTCTCCTCGCACCATGGCCGCAAGCTGAATGTCATCAATCTGAGCTATGAAATCATCTGCGCTGGCTTTTCCAGAAAGCAGGTCAGAAAATCTGATTCCCTTGTCACCGCTGAATGGAATTTCTTTCGGCATGTTGGATTTTATTCTTTCTGAGAGGTCAACTTTAGAAACAGGTGTTTTTTCAGTCTGAATTGAAAATCCTCCATTTCCATCAGCTACAGGCCGCATTCTTTCAAATGAATGGCTTGGAGCGACAGCCTGAGTCAGTTTTTTTGTGACAAGATTTTTTTCAAGAAAAATGCCTTCCCTGCCATCCACGAGGATTTTTTGAGCGGCTTGTGCGTCATTTCCTGCAAAAAATTCATAGAGGCCTTTTTCCAGCACATAGCAGAATTCGTTTCCTGTAATTCCAGAGTCGTCATAGCTTGCAAGGTCTTCAAGTGAAAAGTCAATTTGCATATCCTGGCTCTCAGTTGCTTCAAGCAGCTTTGTCTTTTTGAATGAGACCAGTACCCGCTGGCTTTTCCCCAGCTTTCCCTGCGGAGCTTGTGCGTAAATTTGCACGACTTCCTTTCCGGGGCATTTTCCAGTATTTTTAACTTTTACGGAAATATAAAGCTTTTCACCGTCAAAATGTGCCTTCTCGACTTGAATTGTAAAATTCGTGTAGCTCAGGCCGAATCCAAATGGAAAGCGGACTTCTTCTGGGGCAAAAGTCGAAAAGTAACGGTAGCCCACATAAATGTCTTCTTGATAAAGAATGTCTCCTTCCTTGCCAAAATTTTTTGACGAAGGATAATAATCAATGTGACGGGCGATTGTGTCCGTTAATTTTCCGCAGGGGTCGGCCAAGCCGCACAAAAGTCTTGCCGCTGCCCTTCCCCCTTCCTGGCCTCCATGCCATGCAAGCAGCACAGAGCGAATGTGACCGCAAAAGTCCGGGTCATCAATCCATTCCATGTCAATGATGTTCGAAACATTCAGCACTACACACACATTTTCAAAGACAGAGCATATTTTTTTGAGAGTGTCATGTTCTTCATCAGTCAAATACCAGCTTCCTTTTTCGGCTTTATTGTCCTTGTCCTCGCCTGCCGTGCGGCCTATTACATACACGGCCTTACCGCAATTTTTTGCCGCATCCGCAATAATCTCAGCTGAAAGGGGCATTTCTTTCTGACACCAAGGCTCACTGGCCCAGCCGCCGTCGCCGTTATCAAAAGGGTTTAATTCAATCCACTTTCGATATATTTGAGCCAGCTCCCTGTCGATTGCCGGGGCTTTTTCCTTTTCAGAAATTTCAATCAGAGAATCCGTGAGATTTGTGGAATAGCTTACATGGACGGAGCCTCCAGAGCCTGTTCCGCTTCTGTAATAGTCAAACTGACAGCGGCCGAATACCGCTACCTTGTCATCTGTACAAAAAGGCAGCATAGCCTTATCGTTTTTTAGAAGAACGCCGCCTTCTTCTGCCGCCTGACACATTTTTTCTGCAAAATTCATACTAGCCTCTCTTGCGTAAATTCCGCCTAGATATGTTATCACAGCTGGCCCTTGCTATATAGCTGATTTTCTGTCGCTTTTTTTCGGTTTATGGGGGTGAATTATTTTATTGCCCTTTATTTTGTTTACACTTGTTTTTTGCTGAAATATAATAGAAGAAATGAGCCTGAAAAAGAATAAAATGCATTTTTCTCGTCGCGTCGTTTTTGTCTTTACGCTGATTGTCCTTGCTCCACTTTTGCTTTTGTACGGCGTTACGATTTTTCTCATGAATTTGCAGTCAATCAGGGGACTGGAAGCTCTTTGCAATCTTGAAGTCCGCATGAACGAAGACAAAATTTACGAAAACATTCAGGCCTATGAGCTTATCGACAAAATGATTCGTGCCAACGGCGACCTCCTCCTTTTTATCACTTCACCTGAAAACCGTGATGAAAGCGAAGTAATCCGTACCGTAAAAGAAGAAAGCTTGACCTTGGAGCGAATTCTTTCTGTTGAGCCGTCTCTGTATGCAATCCGAGTCTTCACCAATAGCGAATTGGTGCCAGAACGATTTCCTGTCATCATGCACTCTTCACGGGAAAATCTTGCCTCACTGTCTTCCTGGGAATTCAATTATCAGGCGAAATATCTCGCTTACATGGATTCTCAATCCCTGCCCTCTGCCTGCCTCACCCGGGAACTTGTAAACGGAAAGCGATCAGTCGGCTGGGTTCAGCTTTCAATGCGCATGGAAGATTTTTTCCCTTTTTTACGCCGTTCCCCTCCTCCCCATCAGAATGATTTCATTTTTTCACTCTCAGAATCAAATGGCGAAAAAAGGCTTTCTCAAATTTCCTGTCAGAATGCCGCTCCGGGTCGGGAAAAGCTTCTTTCTGAAAAGGAAATAAAAGACTTTGGCAGGCAGATTTTTTCTGGCTCAAACAAAGAAAACACAAGGCTTCAGCTTGCAGGAAAGCGTTCCGTGGCGGCCTGGAGATACCTTCCAGAGCTTGGAATCGTAATCGCCCACACTTGCGAGACTGCCATGACACTGGGCTATGCGGCGACAGTCACTCTTTTGGGGCTGCTTGCATCTGTTGTCGTCGGCCTTGGCTTCTTTTTGATTGTCCGCCACACAGCAAACCGAATGTTCCGGGGAATTTACTCCGTGATGAATGGAATGCGCCGAGTTAGTGCAGGAGATTTGAGCGTGCAAATTCCGGTAGATGCCTCAAATGAAGTTCGGGAAACCCAGCAGACCTTCAATGCCATGACGAGTCAGCTTTCGGAGCAGATTGAGCAGATTACGACAGAGCAGCACCTTATCGCCGATACTGAAATGAAGGCAATGCAGAATCAGATTAACGCCCATTTCTTGTACAATGTTCTGGAGACAATACACATGCAGGCCGTTCTTGCTGGAAATGATGATATTTCGCAAAGCATCCTTACTCTTGGCAAAATGATGCGCTACTGCCTTCGCTGGCGAATTCACACGGTTACGCTCGAAAAGGAAATGGAGTACATTCAGTCATATGTTTCCATTCTGAATATACGAAACGACTACGAGGTTCTTCTTGAGCTTGATATTCCTGAAGAGCTGAGCGAACTGAAAATTCCAAAGATGATTATTCAGCCCTTTGTTGAGAATGCCTTTGTCCATGGAATTGAGCCGCTGGCAAAAGATACGGTAATCAGAATTTACACTGAAGTTGACGAGGCTCACAAAAAAATCTGGCTGTGCGTAAGGGATTTTGGAGCCGGAATGAGTCAGGCAAAAGTTGAGGAAATCCTGTCTTATCTTGCTGATGAAAAGTATGAGCGGGACAGTACGGGCAGTATCGGCATAAAAAACATTCAGCAGCGGCTCACGCTCTTTTATGGAAATGATTACAGACTTGAAATCCAATCTGAAGCTGGCGAAGGCACCCTAATTCGTGTCCCCTTGCCAATTGAAGGAGATATGCGATGACAAAAATTTTAATTGCAGATGACGAAAAACTGATTCGAGCCGGAATCCGAAAAATTCTCTCAGATGCCCTGGATGAGACCGTCTCTTTTATGGAAGCCAGGAACGGAAGCGAGGCCTACGAAATTTGCCAGAAAGAGCTCCCCGATGTAATGATAACCGACATCCGTATGCCGGGCATGGACGGTCTGGAACTTATGAAGCATGTCTCAGTTCTGGCTCAAAAACCTGCAATAATCGTGCTTTCTGGCTTCGATGACTTTTCTTATGCAAAAACTGCCATCGATAACGGGGTAATAGCTTATATTTTAAAACCAGTTGACGAAAAGGAACTGCTTCAAGTCATGGAAAAGGCCCTGAATTCAGTCCGTCGGGATGCAAAAAAAGAAAACGAGGAAAGGCTGCGCTCTTTTATCAGCGAGGGGCATCTCTCAGAGGACATAACTTTTGATGCCGCCCAGTTTGCAAAAGAAGGCATGTATTGCGTTGCCCTCTGCTCTACCCTCTGCAACTGTTCTGACGGAGCTTTTTTGAACGGTGTTTCTCACTACATTATTGAGCAAAAAAGAGGCTACATGCTCTTTTTGGTTTCACAGAATTCCCTGGACCTTTTGATTTCAAATCCGGCACTTTCCCAATGTGCTATGGGCATCAGCCCGCTTTCAAAAAACATTTCTGACCTGCGCCATATTACCCAGGAGGCATTTGTTGCCCTTCTCCAGAGATTTTTTGCCCCAGAAAGTCACGGAGCCTTCCGCTTTCCCGAGAATCATACGCTCCCTGACTTTACGGAGCTTGATACTAATTACGACAAAGTGATTGCAAACATTGACCTGCTCAACGAAGAAGAAGTCCGCAAGGCCGTCAAAAAATTCCTTGATTTTGATGCCCTTGAAGAATGTGATTATGCCCAATGCCTCTTTTATGCCTACAATAAAATCATCAACGGACTTCTAAAACGCTATCCCAAATTCCATCCGTCTGACACATACCTTTATCTAAAAGGCCTTATGATTGAAAACATAACTCATGTGGCCACTCTAAAAGAATGGAAAACCTATGTCCTCGATTACATCCTCTATCTGCTGGAACTTTTGCGTAGTCAGCAGGGAAAATACGCCTATGTCACCAAAGCAATTGCCTACATCAGCCAGCACTACAAGGAAGACATTACCATGGCCACCGTCGCAAATTATGTCAGCATGAATTACACTTGGTTCAGCGAAAAATTCAAGGAGCAGATGGGCGTCAATTTTAACGATTATCTGAAAAGATTTCGAATGGAACAGGCCAAGCTGCTTTTGGGAAAGGGCACTTACAAAGTCTACGAGGTTGCTGAGAAGTGCGGCTTCAAGGATGTAAAGCATTTTATGAAAACCTTCCGGGAAATGAACGGAATGAGTGCCGGAGAATGGTCGAGATTGCACAGCGGAGCAGGGGTATAAAAAGAGGGCATGTAGACAACTCGCCAATTATTGCTTAAAATAAAATTTAATCAGCTTTGCTAAGAACAGAAGATGAAATGACTGTGATTAAAAAAAATTTTTTCCCGCTGGTTTTGCTTACTCTCATTGCTCTTTTATCTTGCGGTCAAAAAGTAAATTCTGTCATTCTGGATACGGACATAGGCAGTTCCACGGACGATTTGTTTGCCATGCAGCTGCTCTATCATTATGCAGATTCAAAAGAAATCAAACTGATAGGCATCATCGTTGACCGTGAAGGCCAGGAAAACGCTTACCTTGCAGATTTAATGAACACTTATTACGGTTACGAAGAAGTTCCCATTGGCCTTGTAAAAAATGGCATCAAAAATCCCAAAGTCTGGATTGATTACAAAAAACTCCCGGAATGGGAAAAGAAAAATGCAGACAAAACAGAAGGAAAAAATCTTATCTTTCCTTATACCTGCTATGATGAGTCATACCCGGACGGCTACAAATTGTACAGGGAGCTTTTGGCGTCCCAGCCCGATAAATCCGTCGTTGTTTGCTCGATTGGTTTTTTGACCTGCCTTTCTCAGCTCTTGAAGTCACAGGCGGATGAATATTCTGATTTGAATGGAGTAGAGCTGGTAAAAAGAAAAGTGAAAGCGATTTATTTAATGGGCGGAGTTTTTGGCGATGCAGTTGAAAGAATTGAATATAACTTTTCGCAGGGAATAGATTTTGTGCAGGATTTTTTTGCGCTTCTGCCTTCCGAAGTTGACCTTATTTTTTCTCCGGGCGAAGCCGGGGATGCGCTCGATTATAAAGTTGAAAATGTGATTTCCGATATTTCCTGGACCGACACTCACCCGATAAAGCAAGTTTACCTGAATTGCAATTGTAATACCGGCCAAAAAATGTGGGATGTGCTTCCTGTCATTAACGCAGTAAAAGGTGATGACTGGTTTCTTCTCTCTCCCCGCGGAAGAGTAGAAGTATTAAGAAACACAAGGACAATTTTTACCCCAGACCCAAAAGGAAATTACCGCTACCAGATTCCAGGCGACGAGGCATGGGTCCAGAAGATTTTCGCAGAGATAAAAAAATCATACGGAAGGAAGTAGATGTGGGGAATTAAGCATCCAAATACAACACTTGACTTTTTACCAAAAAGCAATACACTAAAAGTGGATAGCCCAATAAAATGCGCTTAAATGGGCTTCGCATTAGTGCGAAAAACGGACGGCGCCCGTTTCTATCTCTTACAACCGCTCTTCTTGGCGTTCCCAAAGGAGCGGTTTTTTGTTTTTACCACTTTTTCTTGAAGGATATCCTGTCTGCACATCGTAAAAGTCATTATTTTTAGATGGTGTGAGTTTTACTATGGCAATGTGGTTTTTATCAGTATAGGATTTTACAAGAATTAGTGAACCATTTTGACCTTGATAAATGGCATCATAATTCTGGCAGGTATCTTCAATAAAATCTCGTGCTGTGGTGTATCCGCATTTTAAAAGAGCTTCTTTCCGTTCTGGGCGTTCAATATGTTTTTCTCCATAGTTGCCTTTTGCCCCGTCTGCTTGAGTACCTTTACGAAGTCTGATTTTTTCAGATTGTCGCTTTATAATTTTTGCAATTTCTGGAGGAATTTCACCAAAATCTAGACTTCCGGTTTTTGTGAGAACAAATTCGCCTTTATACTGTACGGATTGTATAGATTTTTCAATCATTGATAATTTAGTTTAGTATAAATTGTCGGATTATTCTATACAGAATTGTACAAACACAAACGCCGGCTCCCCAAACAGGAAAGCCGGCGTTCATTTATCGATGGTTTCGACATGCTCAACCACCATAGTATCGAATCCTACAGCCTTACTCCTTGTAGTTCCATGTTACTGTGGCAGGACAGTTACCTTTCCAGTAAGAAGACCATGTATCTGGAGCAGATTTATATCCCTTTACATAGATATTTGCCAAGCCCGTACAGTTATTAAATGGGCTGTGGCTTGGAGAACTAGGATTAATTACAGTTACAGAAGCAGGAATAATTATTGACGACAATGATGTACAGTTGCTAAAAGCGTTGGTCTGTATTTCTGATACTGCATTATGAAGTGTTACAGATTGCAAAGATGTACATCCCTCAAAAAGGTCATAATTGATGCCGGTTACTTTTTGAGGAATAACTATGCTGGTGAGTGATTTACAATTTTGGAAGGCACTATATTCTATAGTTGAAACTTTATCACCGAATGTAACAGTTTTTAGACCAGAACCTTTGAATGCGGAGTATTTGATGGTAACAATGCTATCCAAAGAAATAGAGGTAAGACTTGAACAATTTAGGAAAGCCTCAATACCAATAGTCGCAGCATTTTCACCGAGTGTAACAGATGTAAGTCCTGTACAGTTTTTGAATAAATCTTGGGATAGAGTGGCAACTAATGGTGGAAGTACAATGCTTGGCAAGGCGGTACAGCCAGCGAAAGCATAACTATCGATAGATGTAACATTTTTACCGAAGGTAATAGATGATAAGCTTGTACAATCCGAGAATGAACTGCTGCCGATAGTTACTACGCTGTCAGGGATAGAAACGGTTTTTAAGTTCTTACAGCCAACAAATGCAGAATTAGCAATAGTGGTTATTGTGTCAGGAACAGCAAAAGAAGTAAATCCTGTATTGCCAAAACCATCCAATGTGGTGATGTTCTTAGAAAGAGTTACTTTTGTAAGACTTGTACAGTCTTTGAATGCACTTGTTCCTAATGTACATACGCTGTCTGGTAAGTTAATAGTGCTTAGGCTTGTACAACCATAGAATGCACTGTTACCGATTGTAACAACAGATTCTGGAATAGCAACAGATTTTAAACTGCTACAACTATAAAATGCAGATTCGCCGATTGTTACAATCGATTCAGGGAGAGTGATAGATTTCAAGTTATTACAACCGTAGAAAAGTTGTTTTGGAACACTTGTTGCTTTTGCAGGTAGTTGTATTGTTGTAAGTGATGTACAGTTATAGAACACACCATCTGCTAATGCCGTATCATCTGGAATAGAAACATTTGAAAGAGATGTGCAGCTTTCAAATGTTCTGTTTCCCAGGCTTGTAACGCCGTTTGGAATAATAATTTTAGAAAGTGATGTACATTCTTCGAATGCATCATAACCTATAGTTAAAACGGATGCTGGCTCAGAAATGGTTATGTCAGTAAGGTTTGTGCATGAAGCGAATGCATAAGAGCCAATACTTGTAACATTTTCTGGAATGGTGATTTTACCAAGTGATGTACATGATTCAAATGCTTCAGAACCAATACTGACAAGGCTTTCAGGAAGACTTACTGTTACGAGTGACGAACAACCCCAGAATGCATGATTGCCTATGGATTGTACGCCCTCATTTATTGTTACAGAAGTCAATTTTTTATTTGCATAACTACTGCCATTTGAATAATTATAGCTAAAGGCATAGTTTCCAATGGCTACAATTGTTCCCGGAATAACAATAGACGAGAATGTTGTGTTTCCAAATGCCGATTCACCAATAGTTTTCAAATTTGATGGAAGTGTAATAGTTGCGATACTTGTGCAGCCGAAGAACGCATAATATTTTATAGCCGTTACTGTTTCTGGCAGGTTAATATTTTGCAATGCAGAACAATCCTTAAAAGCAGAATCGTTTATAGTTGTTAGTCCGTTCTGTAGTTTTGCGCTTTTAAGTTTTGAGCAGCCATTAAATGCGCTGTTTGCAATTAACTCTACAGTATTAGGCAAGGCAATTGCTTCAAGACTTGTACAGTTATAAAATCCTTGCGAAGGTATACTCGTCAGTCCTGTAACATGGCTCAAATCAAGCCGTACCAACTTGGTTTTATTTGCGTTCAGCGCAGTCTTTAATGTGTCAATTTGTCCTGGGAGCAATTCCCCAGTAATTGCAATTAAGAATGGTCCTGCTCCAGTCTGTTCGCTAAGATAGCTGGCAAAATTATCTACGCTTACTACTTGTGCGGTTTCACCATTCAATCCACCAGAACCACCCGTTGCAAGCAGTTCCCAATTGTCGTTGATATAGATATATGAGTTGCCGTCTTCGGTGTTGTAATATGCCCAATAGTCGCTCGGATTTTCAGGAGCTTCGGAAAGAGAGCCTTTCCAGACAATACTAGTGCTTATATTTGCATTTGAGGCTTCCGGTAATTCTTCCCAATCTGTTCCATTGTAAATGTATGATTTTTCAAATGTAGTGTCATAATATGCCCAATGTGCCTGTGGAGATTCTGGAGCAGCCGTAAGAGAGCCTTTCCAAATAACATCAACAGAACCTTGAGCCAACACTTGCCATATTGTTCCGTCAAAGATATAAGAACAGCCATTTGTTGTGTTGTAGTAAGCCCAATACTTTTCAGGATTGTTCGGTGCAGTGTTGTATGCACCTTTCCAAATCATTGTAATGCCGTCTTTTCCCTTATCGCCTTTTTTACCTGCTTTTGCAAGCAGAGTCCATTTTGTACCGTCGTAAATATAAGAGCAACCATCAGTTGTGTTGTAATAAGCCCAGTACAGTTTCGGTGAAGCAAGAGCAGCGTCATCTGCAGATTCGTAACTTCCTTTCCAATAGATAGAAACGCCGTCGGTACCGTTTGAACCATCGCTTCCGTTCGTTCCGTCTTCCCCTTTGTCACCTTTTGCACCCGCTTTTGCAAGAAGCGTCCATTCTGTGCCGTCATAAATATAAGAACAGCCATCAGTTGTGTTGTAATAAGCCCAATACAATTTCGGAGAAGCAAGAGCGGCATCTGCCGAAGATTCATAACTTCCTTTCCAAGAGATAGAAACGCCGTCAGCACCGTTTGAACCGTCACTGCCGTTCGTTCCATCTGCCCCTTTGTCACCTTTTGCACCCGCTTTTGCAAGCAAAGTCCAGTTTGTGCCGTCATAAATATATGAACAACCATCAGTTGTGTTGTAATAAGCCCAGTATAGCTTCGGAGAAGTAAGTTCTGTTGCATCCGCAGATTCGTAACTGCCTTTCCATGTGATCGTTACACCATCTGTTCCGTTTACACCGTCAGTACCATTTGTACCGTTCGTTCCGTCTTTGCCATTAGTACCATCTTTACCATCAGCACCATTTGCACCCGCTTTTGCAAGAAGCGTCCAGTTTGTGCCGTCATAGATATAAGAGCAGCCGTCGGTTGTGTTGTAGTAAGCCCAGTACAATTTCGGTGAAGCAAGTTCTGTTACATCCGTAGATTCGTAACTGCCTTTCCATGTGATTGTTACGCCGTCAGTACCATCTTTACCGTCCGTGCCATTCGTGCCGTTCGTTCCGTCTTTGCCATTGCTGCCATCTTTACCATCAGCACCATTTGCGCCCGCTTTTGCAAGCAGAGTCCATTCTGTGCCGTCATAAATATATGAACAACCGTCTGTCGTGTTGTAATAAGCCCAATTCAGTGCAGGTTTCTTTAATTCATTTGCGTCAGCACTTGAATAACTTCCTTTCCATACAATGCCGTTTACATTATTTGCTATGTCAGAAGAACTAATATCTTTTGTTCCGAGCAGTTCAGTCTGTCCGCCACTTACATTTACGATTTTCCAAGGCAAACAATAGTCGCCTTTCATAATGATGACCTGATAATTTGTTGCAGCCGGGATATTTGAGATAGTAAAATCACCAGTGTTTCCTGTGATTGCCATATAAGAAGTGCTTTCTATGAAAACAAAAATGCCTCTGTTGCCTGTGGAAGCGCCGTCAAGTGTAATTGTGCCGGAAATACTTCCTGTTGCCGTTAATTTCAAATCAGAAGCACTTATGCTTTGTGCAGCCCGCACAGTAACATTTGTCTGTACAGCTTTTTCTGAAGAAGAATCAGATGAAGCGTAAATCGTGTATACGCCTGGCGCAACATTGGTAAATTTGTATGAGCCATCCTTACTTGTGGTTGCATGACTTACTTGTGCGCTCATAACTGCGCGGTAAGAACATGCAGATCGCACTTGTGCAGACTGAAATAAATCTGCGCTCAATAAACCGTCTGTTGGAGAAAGCGTCACCACGATTCCCGCATGACTTTCTGCGTTCGTGTACAAAGCTTTTCCGCTGATACTACCATAGGATTCTGTTGCGTTTTCACTTTCTGAATCCACATTTGCATTACATGCAAAGAGTGTGACTGAAAGCATCGCAAGTAGAATAGATTTAAGAATTCTACTCAAAATCTTTTTACTCATTTTATAGCTCCTTTTTTTACTGAGATTTTTGCCACTTTATTTTATTAACTGGGCAACAGTTCATTATATCACATAAAGTTGGGTAATGGTTGACTTTTAGTAGAAAAATGGGCAATTTTCTTTAAAAATTCGCTATTATGAGTGGATTTTGGCAAAGAGTTGACGATGAACTTGAGTTTTTAGGAATAAATCGTGCTTCGCTTGCACGAGAATGTGAGTTTAGTCTAACAAATATTGGAAAAGGGTTAAAACTCGATAGTACGCCTTCCGCTGATACAGCTGTTAAAATTGCCTCAGTACTTGGAGTTTCTGTAGAATATTTGGTGAATGGTGTAGAGAATACAAAATCAACAGAAGTACTTGAATCAGAACAGAATCAACTTCGACTTTACCGCAAACACAGTGAAATCATAAAAAAATGCGAGCAGCTTTCCCCAGAAAAAGAAAAAATACTTATATTGGTTGCTGATAATATGGAAAAAAGCAAAAGTACTTTACCGGCACAAGAAAACATCGAAGCCTAACGCAAACACAAAAAACGCCGGCCCCCACAAGGAAAGCCGGCGCTCCCAAACTCCGCATCCAAACGAGCGCAAGAACGAAAGCGCTCGATGCGGAGGATTTCTTTACCCTACAGTGTTACACCATCTTTGAAAATCGCAATCTCACGGTAGCCGTTCTTTTCGTTCTTGGTGACGGCTCTTCCCGAAACGATGTCGATAATCTGCTGCAAGAGGGCATCGCGGACTGAATCGCTTGGCTCGTCCAGAAGGCGGGCTGCGTCAAAGTCAATCCAGCCGTGCTTGTTCTGTGCCAGCGGGTGATTTGTAGCGATTTTGACTGTCGGAACAGGGGCACCAAGCGGCGTTCCTCGTCCTGTTGAGAAGAGGATGATGTTAGCTCCTGCAGCTGTCATGTCTGTCGTTGAAACGATGTCGTTACCCGGTCCTTCAAGCAGGGTGAGGCCTGTAACATTCTGTGGGAGGCGCTCGCCGTACTTCAAAACGCCTGTAACAGGAGCCTTTCCGCCCTTCTGGACACAACCCAAAGATTTGTCTTCGAGAGTTGTGATTCCACCGGCCTTATTTCCCGGTGAAGGGTTCTCATAGCAGACCTGATTGTGGCGTGAGTAGTAGCCTTTGAATCCGTTAATGAGGTTTACGGTTTTGTCGAACCGGTCTTTGTCAACGCAGCGGTTCATAAGCATCTGCTCTGCACCGAACATTTCCGGCACTTCGGTGAGCATAACCCGGCCGCCCATTCCTGTCATGGCGTCACAAATTCGGCCAATCAGGGCGTTTGCAGTGATTCCGCTCATTCCGTCAGAGCCACCGCACTTCATACCAAGTACGATATCTGTGAGAGGAGCTTCTTCACGCTTGAATTTTCCGGCATATTCAGCAAGTTCAGTCAAAAGCTTTTTGCCTTCTTCCATTTCGTCCTCGAACTGTTGAGTAACCATGAATTTAACCCGGTTTTCGTCGTATTCGCCCAAGAATTCCTTGAAGTAAGGGACATTGTTCTCTTCGCAGCCCAAAGATACGACCAGAACTCCGCCTGCATTTGGGTGATGAACGAGGTCAGAAAGGATTTTTGCAGTTGTCTCTTTGTCGCCGCCCATCTGTGAGCAGCCGTAAGGGTGAGTCCATGTGAAGAATCCTTCAAGACCGCCCTTTTCGCTTGGTTTTGGGTCTCCATCACAGAATTTAGCGTTTGCCCACATGGCAAGTTTTTCTGAAATGCGGTTTACGCAGCCAACGAGAGGCACAATCCAGACTTCATTTCGGCTTCCCACGCGGCCGTCAGCTCTTTTGTAAACATTGACGGTCGGTACATTTGCACGGAGTTTTTCTGTCTCCTTGTACCATGCGTCGTAAGCGGCCTTTGCTTTTGCCTCGTTGTAGGTGTAAGAGAGTTCGCCTTCAAGCAAAGTGTGAATGTTGTGAGTGTGAACATGCTTGCCGACGGCAATATCTTCTGTGGCTGAACCGATTGGATATCCGTATTTGATAACCGGCTCGCCTTTTTTGATTTCTTTGATTGCGAATTTATGACCCGCAGTAATATCTTCCTGAAGAGTGACAGTTACTTCAGGAACATCGTCCATTGCCTCAAGAGTTACCTGAGTTCCTTTTGAAAGCGGTTCGAGCGCAACGGCAACGACATCCGCCTTGTTGATTCTGATGGCGATTTTGCTCATTAGATACCTCTAATTGAAAAATGTTGCCCCTATTATACACGGAGAGAAAAGATTTGTATATGGAAAAAACTTTTTGCCTTTCCTGAATTTTTATGATAAAATTAAAGAAAGTTCCCCTTGCTGAAAAGAGGTTTTATGAAAAAGCGCAATCTCACATTTAAATTCTCGCTGATGTTTGCGGCTTTCACACTTCTCACTCTTATTATTTGCTCACTCCTCTCCTATCTTAGACAAAACAGGCTCTACAAAAGTCAGCGGGAAGAAAGCATTCAGTATGTCGCGAATTATCTTCACAGCCGGATTCTTGCTGACGGTCTCGATTTTCTTGATTTTCAAAAATACTTTCTCCTTCATTCAGATGAATTAAAAATTGATCCGAAATTCACCCAAAAGAATGTGGACGAGGACAGGGAAATTTACGAAAAACTTTTTGCGAAGGCCTATCCCGGGAAAACTCTGGACTTTGACATCGAATTTGACGACCTCCCCGAAGAAATAAAAGCGGCCTATGCAAAATATAATTATGAATATTATGCGCTCATGTTTCAGGAAGCCGTAAAATCATTCAACATCGCATATACGTATTATCTTGTTCCCTCCGAAAAAGCTGAGCACATGAACTGGGTTATCCTGAGTCTTCGCGAGACAGTCCAAAAAGACGGAATGGATTGTCTGCTTGTCAATGAGTGCATCTCAAATCCCCGTTCGGTCTATCCGCTTATGTGGGAGGCCTGGGACAGCGGCAAAAGGCCTTCAGGTTACCATGTTTACGACAATCAATACGGACATACTTATGCATATTACACCCCGCTTTTCATTAACGGCCAAAAACTTGGCATAATTGGCGTTGAGGTTGAAGTCGAAAAAGTCAATCGAGAAATACTGGTTGCCACCTTCAATCAAATGATTGTGATTGGCAGTGCCCTTGTTATTTTCATGTTTTTCCTCCTTCTATTGATTCGCCACACTTTTATCCGAAAGCTGGTCAAACTCAGAAATGTAATCGAGCTTTATTCAGAGAAAAAAGAGCCGAAAATTGCCGAGAGCCTTATCGAAGAAGTTACGGATGATGATGAAATTTCCATGATTATGGCAAAATTTGCCGACATGATTTATCAGATTGAGCTATATGTCTGCAATCTTTCCCGAACAAAGCAGATTTTGCAAGATACTCGCTTGCAGGCGATAGAGCTCAACGAGCTTGCGATAAAAGATATTCTCACTGATGTCCGAAACAGGATTGGCTACGACAAGGAAGTTCAGAAACTTGAATGGGAGCTTGCGGAAGGATTCAAGGAACTTGGTGTCGCCGTAATCGACCTGAATGACCTGCAAAAAATCAATGAGACTTATGGCTGTGAAAAAGGTGATGCCGCAATTATCATGCTTTGTAAGCTTGTATGCCGTATTTTTGAACATTCTCCTGTATTCAGAGTCGAAAATGATAAATTCGTAGTGATTTTGAAAGGCCACGATTTAGAGAATATTGAAGACTTGATTATGGACTTACGGCGTGATCTCAAAGAATTGCAAGACAATCCAAATATTGACTCATGGAAAAAACTTGCGGCGGCAATCGGCTATTCAGTTTACAATCCTGAGCTGGACATGTCTTATGACAGCCTCTTCAAGCGGGCCGAGTCCGAAATGTACAAAAATAAAAAAGAAATGAAAGCGGGTAAAAAATGAGTTTTCTAAAGTCTATAGCAATTACATTCGGCACATTTTCTGCCATTCCAGTTCCCCGGGTCGAATGGAATCAAAAAAACATGCGCTATATGATGGCGGCCTTTCCACTTGTAGGCTTGGTAATCGCCCTTGTAAGCCTGGCCTGTTTTGTTTTTGGGATTCGCTTAAACCTTGCCCTAAGTCGGCCGCTTTCCCTTCATTTAATTGCGCTTATCTTCACGCTGCTTCCGGTCTTCATTACCGGCGGAATTCACCTCGACGGCTTCATGGATACTTGCGATGCCCTGGCCAGCCGTGCCAACCGGGAGAAAAAGCTTGAGATTTTAAAAGACAGCCATTCCGGGGCTTTCGCCGTTTTGGGCTGCGTTCTTTATTTTCTTTCCTATTATTTACTCACTCTTGAAGTTTGCGATTATTTTTTCGGAAGCCAATCTTCCAGTCGTTTTGCAAATTTCTTCGTCCGCTTTATGACTTTCCTTCCTCTTGTAAGCGTGTTTGTTATGAGCCGACTTTTAAGTGCCTTCGCCGTGGCCACATTTCCTATTGCAAAAAACAGCGGCCTTGTACACACATTTGCTTCTGCCAGCGCAAGAAAATTTACGGCGATTTTCTGCTATCTTTTCTTCTTTCTGATTTCATCCGCCTTGATTTATTTC
>DGTW01000065.1 GCA_002393835.1 Treponema sp. UBA4326 | reverse complement strand
ATACCGCTTTCACCCTTTTCATAAAAGCATATCATCTCACTCAAAATGCTCCACCGGAGCATTTTGCCGGCTACGCCGTCGTTCCCTAGCTTTCGATAAGACGTTTTCACGACTGGAAGCCATTTTTAACAGGCAATATTTTATAATGCGTTTGCCCTGGGTTAGTAATCAAGCACGTCATCTTTATTTTCGTTGCTTTCGCTCATATTCTGCCATTTTTTGCCTTCCTGTTCGCGAATCAGCTCGAAAATTTCATTGCTCATTTCTGGATTCTGTTGTTTATCTTCGTTTATGCCCTGCATTTGCGCCTGTGCCGAGTTCGCCTGCTTTTGGACAAGTTCCCGCTCGCACAGCTCAAGGTTGATTTTTGCATTAAGATTTTTTGAATCGGCAAGAATTGCTTTTTTGAAATTCTCCGCTGCGTTTTTATAATCGTTTTTTCGTGTCAAAATTATGCCTGTGTTGTAGTATGCTGCGCTTCTGAATTCTGGCGGAAGAGTTTTATTGTCGGGGTTGAGCTCGGTAAGCCTGTCGAATGCCGCTTCATTTTCGCCCATTGAAAGATATGTCGCGCTCAAATCAAATACAGCATATTTGTGGGCAATTGAATTTTCTTCGGATTTTTGCGCAAGTTTCAAGAATTTTGCCGTAGCCGAAGTGTATTTTCCTTCGTACCAGGCCCAGCTGCCTTCAAGTATTTGTTTTTTTTCGGATTTGCATGATGTTAAAAGCAGGCTTGCAGCCAAAATTGCCGCGAGTTTTTTCCGTTTAGAGATGTTTAGCTCTCCGGCAACAAATGAGAGAAGCAGAAAAACAATCGAGAAAAAGATGAAAAAGCCGTGTCTTTTGACATTTTGGATTTCGTAGCCCAGGGCTTTTTCCTCGCCATCTTTAGGGCTTTTCTTTATTTGTCCAAGAAGAAGCCAGGCTGAGCCGCTTGAAGTTGAAGAAACATAAATCGCCTGATTTTTCCCTGAATGATTCAAGGCCCTTGTCTTTTCGTTGGCCTCCTCGCAAATTTCTTTCATTTTTTTTGCGCGTAGGGCTGTTTTTACCCTTGTTTTTCCGTCTCCCGCAATGACTTCGCTTTCGTTTTCAGAACCAAAGCCCACGATGCTTACTGGCACTCCGAATTTCTGTGCCTTTTCCATGGACTTCACCAGCAGATTGTCGGTTTCGTCGCCATCCGTGAAAATCCAGATGTACTGAGATTTTTCGGAGTGCTGGGGGATTGAAGTCAAGGCCGCTTCTATTCCCTTTGCCAGGGAGGAGCCTCCTGAAGTCATCAGTTTTGGAGATAAATTATCGATGAGGTTGAGCATTGCATTCTTGTCCTCTGTCTCTGATATGGCGACAAATCCGTCTCCTTTAGCCAGGACAGCCGAGAATGAAGCTTCTGGGAAATTTTCAATAAGGGATTTTGCGTAGATTTTTACGGCATCAAGCCTGGAAAGGCGGGAAGGTGCGTCTTTTGCCAGCATTGAATAAGAAATGTCAAAAACGAATGAAACATTGCTGCCGCTCTTGTGCACCGGGACTTTTTTGGAGCCAAATGAGATTTCTGCGAAGGCCAAAACTGCGAAAAGCCAGGAAAGGCAGCGGAGAAAGGTTCGCATGAAAAGGGAAAATTTCAGTGAAGCCGAAGATTTCTGCTTTCTCGCATAGAAAAGGGAACGCTCAATTTTTTTGATTCGGATAATGACGAAAAGCAGGGCAGGCAGAATCAAAAGACTTGCCCAAAGAATTTCTGGCCGCCCTATTGAAAATGAAGACAATTCTTCCATATTAAAGCACCTCCGAAAGAAAAAGCCGCTTTATCAGCCAAGATGCGAAAAAGAGAATCAGTGAAAGAAAAAGAAAATTTGAGTAGCAGTCAGTATCGTTAGAGCGATAGTGGAAGGTCTGAACAGAATCTTCCTTTTGGGACACAAGGGAAAGGGCTTCGGAAAGTGAGGTCGTGGACTCGATTCCGAAGTAGCTGCCGCCTGCGATTCTTGCGATTTCTTCAAGCGGGGCTGTGTCAAAGTCTGATTCGTAAAAACCTGAGTGAATGCGGCCGCTTTTTAAGTCTATGTATTCGATTGGAACGGTACCCTTTGTGCCTATTCCAAATGTGTAAACCGTGATTCCGTTTTCGCCTGCAATTGTGGCGGCAGTCTCCGGGTGAAGGGAACCGGCGTTGTTTTCACCGTCCGTAATAAGAACGATGCATTTTTTTGGTGCCGAGCTTGAGGAAAGGTGGTAAACCGCCGTGCTAAGTCCCATTCCAATTGCCGATCCTTCGCCGAATTCTCCCACATTCAGGGAATCCAGCCTTTTCAGGAAGGCTTCGATGTCATTTGTTGGGGGAACGATACAGGCGGCTTCGCTTGCCATGGCCACAAGACCGTAACTGGCTCCTTTTTCCGCAGTGGCCAGAGTGCGGATTCCGAGTTTTGCAGCCTCAAGCCTTGTGAGCTGACCAGAACTTAAAGAAATGTCCCTGGCCGCCATGGAGGGGCTTATGTCAAGGACGAAAAGAATGTCCGTTCCCCTTGAAGTGTAGATTTTTTCCTGATGCCGGATTATAGGATTTGCCAAAGCCAGAACCAGGGATACATAGGCCGTATTTGCAAGAAAATGTGTTACTATTGAAGCAATTTTCGTGAAATTATCCCTGTAAACAAATGTTTTGCCATCCCAGTCAGAAATCGTGAGGGGAAAGGAAATGCGGGAGAAAATTCCTAAATGTCGCAAAATATACAGAAGCGGAATAGAAAAAAGAAAGAAAAAAGCCTGGGGATTCTCAAACAAAATCATTTTTCGTTTTCCTCAATGTCAAATTCACTGATTAAAAGAATTGAATTTTCGCAAATCAAGTCTCTTTCTCCTTGTTCGCTGTCGCCCTGGGCTGGAAGGAAGCCTGTCTTTTCAGCAAAACGAATGTAGTCCAGGCGCGTGAAAATGCCGCAAAATTTTTCAATGCAATTTTCCTGATGGGGGCTTAGCTCGTCAGCGCAAAGTTCCTTAAAGACGGAATAAATTCTTCCAGTAGTGGTTGAAGAAAAATCGTGAGAGAACCTTTTTCCGATGAAGTCACGCAGAATATGCTGAAGTTTTTCCGCAAAATCCTTGTCCGAGCTGATTTTCTTTGAGTCTTTTTGCAGGGAAAGAATTTTTTTGACTGATTTTCTTGAAAGTCTTTTTAGTGAATAAAGGTAAGTGACTTGTTCTATGAAGCGGGCGACTTTTGGCAGCCTCAAAAGCAGGGCAAGAAAGGCCGTAAAGAGAATGATGGCAAGAATAGAAAAGAGAACGAGAAGAAGCGTGGTTCCTGGAAGGACAAGGGGACCAGATTCTTTCATAAAACTTTTGTTTCCGGTTTTCGTGACCAGGGACTTTACTTCCACCGGTGATAAATTGACCACAAAGGGAGCCGACCGTTTTTCGACCAGACCATTTTTTTGAGAAAAATCCACAAGGGATGAAAGATTGAATGGGGGAACTGAAAGAAGGCCTGTTTTCCATGGAATTACCGAGAGTGAAAGCGTGTACTCTGAATTTATCTTTTCGAGGCTGGCTGCCGTAACTGTGAAATTCTGGTCTTGTGCCCTAAAAAAATCGTGGTCTGTCCTAAGTTTTAGCTTTGCCGAGACTTTTTCTGCGAATTCCCCGGAAAAAAGAATGGCATCGGAGTGGAAAATGTAGCGTATTTCCAGTGAATCACCAATGTAGACCAGTTTTGGCATGACAATCTGCAGATTTTCTGAGAAAAGAGGCAGTGAGAAAAAGACAGAAAAAAGGAAAAGTGACAAGAAATTCTTTTTCATTCTTTTACCTGGCCTTTTGCTTGAAAAACCTGGATAGGACAAGGAGGGCATCGTCTACCGTCGAAAGAATGACGGGACTTGCTCCGTGTTTAAGGCAGAAGTCTTTCCATTGCTCCGTCCGCCTCATGTTCGCTTCCCGCCACTCATGCTTGAATCTTTTAGACAGGGTGGGGAAAAGCCCCTTTTTGCCCGTTTCAGGATCGGTAAAAGAAACCGTTCCCAAGTCAGGAAGCTCTGTATCGGCCGGGCTTGTGATTCTCAGGGCGACGACATCATTTTTCTGGGCAAGTTGTGCGAATGGCTTTTCCCACTTTGCGCTCCTGAAATCAGACAAAATGTAGACCAGCGAGCGTTTTTTCAGCAATTTAGCCGCCCCCAGTATTGCGTTTGAGAGAAGTGAGCCGTTGACCTTTTCTTCTTTTGGAATGGCAGGAATTTTGTCTAATTTTGAGAGAATCATCATTGAGTTTTCCCGACCGGATTTTGGCTCGCAGGAAAACTGAATTTTCCCGTCAAAGAAAACAGCTCCCACGGCACCGGAATTCTGTTCCGAGGCAAGCAAAAGAAGGGCAGCGGCTTCCGTGGCCTGTGACAGTGGGGATACTCCGTGAAAAGCAATTTCCATGGAAGATGAGCAGTCGAGAATTAGGAAAACAGAAAGCTCCCTGTCCTCTGCATACTGTTTTATAAAGGCTCGTCCCATGCGGGCCGTTACATTCCAATCGATGGCACGAACATTGTCCCCAGCAAGGTAGTCCCTGACATCGCTGAATTCGATTCCCTGTCCCCGGTAGAGGGACTTAAAGCTGCCGTTCCTCATGTTTTCGGCAAGGGAAATAGCGGCGAGCCTGAGTTGAGAAGCTTTTTTTGCGAGCCTGTTTGTATTCATAGGCATTTGATTAACCAGCGATTACAGGAATTATGGCAGTGGCATTAAATCCAGAATTTTCTGAATCAAATCGTCGCTTGTAACGCTGTCTGCGGCCGCCTCGTAGGAAAGGACAATTCGGTGGCGAAGAACGGCAGGGGCAGCTTCCTTGATGTCGTCTGGAAGAACGAAGTCACGGCCTGCGAAAAGAGCTTTTGCCTTTGCACACTGAAGCAGGGCGATTCCTGCCCTTGGGGAAGCTCCGAAAGAAATATATTTTGAGATGTCGTCTTTTTTTGGCATGGTTCGCACCGCCAGTTTTGAGGCGACTTTTTTCTCTGAGGCCGGGCGGGTTGCCGCAACTATCGAAACGATGTATTCAATCAGTTTTTCATCGCAGTTTACCTGATTCAGGAGAGCCTGCATCTGACTTAGCTTTTCAGCGGTAAGAATTTTTGAGACAGGAACCTGGTTTGCTTTTCCAGCAGTCTTTACGATGGCGACTTCTTCGGCCGGTGTCGGATAGGGAACGAGAACTTTGAGAAGGAAACGGTCAAGCTCGGCTTCTGGAAGATTGTAGGTTCCTTCCTGCTCAATCGGATTCTGGGTTGCAAGAACAATGAAAGGTGAGGGCAGGGCATGAGTCTCTTCGCCAATCGTGACCTGCCGCTCTGCCATTGCTTCAAGAAGGGCTGACTGGACTTTTGCCGGCGAGCGGTTGATTTCGTCTGCGAGCACTACATTGGTAAAAACAGGACCTTTTCGCACGGTAAAGCGGCCCGAACCCTGCTCGTAAATCAAGGTTCCGCTTACATCGGCAGGAAGCAAATCTGGAGTGAACTGAATGCGCTTGAAGTCAAGGCCGGAAATTTCGGCGAAAGTCTTGACTGCAAGGGTCTTTGCAAGTCCCGGAACGCCTTCCAGCAAAATATGGCCGCCGCAGACAAGGGCTGTGAGGATTCCGTCAATGACCTGTTCCTGGCCGATAATTCTTTTTGAAGCCTCTTCCTTGATTGAGGCGATAAGATTCTTATATTCGCTTAGATTTTCTGCCATGTATGAATTCCTTTCTATTAAATAAATATATCAATTATCGCAAATAATTTGTAGGGGGAGAGCCATGACGAAAAAATCGAACTTATGCAAAAAATATGCAGAAATCTTGAAAATTATGCGTTTTATTGCATAAATATGCATTTTCTTGATTGACATTGAATATTTCTATCAATAAAATATTTTCATTATGTTAAATCCATTGGCACAAGAATTGAACGACACTCTCCGTGGCACAGTTGCAGGGGAACTTCTTTCAGATTTGGGAACTCGAATTTTCTTCCCACGGGGCATTATTTCTCAGGGCGGCGAGGCAAAACAGTTTGGCAAAGTCGCAAACGCAACAATCGGCACCACGATGATTGAGGGCAAACCAGCCGCTCTTCCGTCTGTCAAAAAATTCGCACCGGAGCTTACAAATGCCGAGCTTGTCTCATACACACCGACAGCCGGAAACCCTGACTTGCGCAAAAAATGGAAAGAGCTCATGCTCAAAAAAAATCCGGGACTGGCTGGCAAAGCAACATCAAACCCGGTCGTAGTTCCTGGTCTCACAGCCGGAATTTCATATCTTTCTGACCTTTTCGTGGATTCAACCAAGCCCCTTCTCGTTGCAAATCCTTCATGGGACAATTACGCCCTTGTTGTTGAGACCCGCCGGGGAGCCGAGCTTCATAAATTCAATATGTTCAAAAATAATGGATTCGACATCGATTCATTCAAAAAGGCAATGGAAGAAGAGGCAAAATCAGGCTCGGTCCGAGTCCTTCTCAACTTCCCGCAGAACCCAAGCGGCTATTCACCGACGAACGCCGAGGCAAGGCAGATTGTGGCTGTCATAAAGGAACTGGCCGAAAAGGGTACGAAAATAATCGTTTGGGATGACGACGCATATTTCGGTCTCAATTACGAAAAAGATATTTACCCCCAGTCGCTTTTCGCCGAATTCGCCGACTTGCACGAAAATGTTCTTGCAGTCAAGGTTGACGGTCCTACAAAAGAAGATTTCGTCTGGGGATTCCGCTGCGGCTTCCTCACATTCGCAGGCAAAGGTATCAGCGACGAGCAGTATCTTGCACTTGAAAAAAAACTCATGGGTCTTATCCGCTCATCAGTCAGCTGCTCTTCAAGCCCAAGCCAGTCAATTTCCCTTCACGCCTTCTCAGAGCCAAAAATCGAAGAAGAAAAGAAGGTTTTCCGGGATATGCTCTGCGCCCGCTACAAAAAAGTCCGCGCATTCGTTGACACACATAAATCAAGCGTGCTCGAAGCCCTGCCTTTCAACTCAGGCTACTTCATGAGCTTCCACACAAAATGCAACGCCGAAGAATTGCGCCTTAAAATCCTTCACGAAAAGCAGATCGGCACAATCTCAATCGACGAAAGCACCTTGCGCGTGGCCTTCAGCTCAGTAGACGAAGACAAAATCGACGCAGTTTACAGTGCGATTTACGCCGCTGCAGAAGAGATGTAAAAAGCGGAAAGTTGAAATCACATGGACTTGCTCCGTGTGATTTTTTTTGTGCTTAATTGTGATTCGAAGTCTTGTTAATGATTTCTAGCATTTCCGTAGGCGTGACGACAAAAGGCTTTAAAGGAAAATGTTTGGTGTTTCCTGTGATAAGATAAGTATCATCAGAGAAATTTTGTTTTGTTGTCATCGTTATAGCATAAAAAATTGCATCATCTGGATCGGATACTTCATCTGTGATAGCTGATGATATTTCAGAAATCATCTTTCCACGCTTTATAAGTTCCTTTATAAGTTCTGCAACGATATGAGGGTTAAAATTAAATTTTTTTCTGGAAAGTACATCAATATATTCTTCTATTATGTCATGATGAAGCAATGGAATTATCAGACCGTCTTGAACAAAAGACAAAATTTTTGCTGGGTTAGAATCGGCTTTATATAAGGCTGAGACAAGAACATTTGTATCAATTGTAGCGTAGATTTGCATTGTATAACTTTAGGCGAGCGAACTTTTAGCATTTAAGTCGTTATACTGGGGGAAAAACGAAAAAATTTCCCGTTCACTTTCTTTTCGTGTGTGGCGTTCTTCACGAGCAATGGAGATTTCTTTTGTTATTTCTTCAAGAGTCATATCTGCTGTGCCGTTTAAGCTGGCTTGTGCTGCTGATTCTTGCAATAAAGAGCGAATGTCATTTTGCATAAAAACCTCCTCGTATGAATTACTAATCACTATAAGTGTATGATGATTTTATTTAGGTGTCAATGAAGCGGATTGTTTGTTTGTATTATTTCCCGAAATATCCCTGGAGTTTATTTTTTCAATAAATCCTTCATTATGGCAAAAATATGATTGGCTTGCGTTTGGGGAAGCTGTTTATAAATAGAAAGAAATGTTTCTGAGTTGAAATCTGTCGTATGAATGTTCTCATTGAAAAAATCAGACGGAGTTATTGAAAGAAAATCACAGATATTGAAAAAAGCTGACATCGAAACAGAACGCTGACAAGTTTCAATTTTGTTGATGTAGGATTCATTTTGACCAAGTGCAAGACTCATTTCTCGTGCTGAAATATTTCGCTCGTTTCGTAAGAAGCGCAGTCGGTCTGCAAAGAAATTTTCTGTCATAATTTGCCCTTAATTTTATTATAGGCTAGATTTTTATTGACATATTGCCTTTTAGGGTGGTATCATTTTCTGAGTATAGTCTTATAGGGTGTATAAGTTTATTTAAGAAGTCTTAAAGGCTTTGCAAGAGGTTAAAATGAAAAAAGTAATTAATTCGTTTATAGTGATCGGACTGGCAGTTCTTGTTCTTTCAGTTTGCTCCTGTTTTGGGAAAAGCAAAAAACTGACGAAGGAGAACCTTCCTTTTTTAGTAGGAAGGTATTCTGAACTTTGTGTAGTTAACAGCGGGGGATATAATTCACGCCCTGTAGTTGAAAGAATTGCCCTTGAAATAAAAGACGACGGAACTTATTGCTTTACGATTATAGATGGAAAGAAAAGGGGAATAAGAAGCCGAGGGACTGTTTCCGTTGAAGAAATTGCGAAAGATTCTTTTTTACCCATTCACAAAATTAGCACAACAGCAGCAGATGAAATACGAAATCTGCTATTTGAAAAGGCATTTTTTTGTCAGTTGAATCCTGAAGGCCTTGGAATCCAATATGAATGGAATCCTGATAAAGGTATTTTTGATAGCGAAATGATGACAGATAATTTTTGGGATCCCCCGGCCTCAGCTCAAAAAATGATTCAGCTTGATATGCCATTGGAATTCGTTTTGGTTTCTGACGGCTCCGCTGACAGTTCTCTTGTAAAAATCAATCGCAATAGAGGTGATTTTCTTCTTCAAAAGAACAATCGTGATATTGACAGCGAATGGAAAATTAGAAGTCTTGAGCGAAGCGGCTTGAGGGGGCTTTAAGAAAAAAAACGAGAAGGTGCTTTTATTTATGAAATTTACAAAAAAATTGCATTTTCTTCATTACGATGAAGATTATATAGAACCTGATTATTTCAGAGGTCCAGATGAAGACGAAGAAATTCCTTCTGCTGAAAACATAGAACTGGAAGTTATACCGCAAATTTGCCGGTTGCCGGACGATGATATGGATTTGTTTGATAAACTAATGAAAAAATGGGCAGAAATTTTTTCACGAGAGATAAACATAATTGATATGAAAGAACAAGATGATAATACTTTCTCTGTTGATAATCCAAATGGAACATATCTTAAATGCTTTGAAACAGACGAGAGCATCTTTTCAGTTTTGAAGGGCATAGTTCCTGTTATGCATGAAGATTTTGAAGATGATCCGTGGATTATCGATTATTTTTCCATTAATTTTGCAAATAAATTAGATTTGGATAAAAAGTTATCTATTGAATTTGCTCCATTCAAAAATCTTGGAACTAGACTCGCTGTTACATTCGAAAATGGCGATAATGCTTTGACTTCTGGTGTAATGATTGTTCAGAGACCTGACCAGCAGACTGATGGTGGTCTATGTTATCGAAATGTTTTTGAAATGGCTGGCTATCAAAAACTAATAAAGCCATTTGAGAACTTTATAGAGAAAATTTTATCTGCTGAATATGAGTATTCAAAGAATCTTTATGATTCGTCTAAAAAGAACGCTTTTGATGCGTTGGATAGCTTTTAAGAGATTATCAGGGAGAAATACAATATGAATAATGAATTAGAAAATTTTGATACTAGAATTACACAAAATCATCTTCCTGTTCAAACGGAACTTTCTGATTTTGACAATTTCATTGGTTTGAAGTTTGGTAGTGGAATACTTGAAAATATTTTTAAGCTACGGTGCTTTGGTTGGAAAGTGACAAATGTTTTTTTTGAAGAGAAACTCTTTGGAAAAAATCTTGAAACTGTTGTTTTTAGAAATACTGAATCGTCATTCTTTGATTGCCCTGTTGAATCGCTTCGTCTTTCTTATTCACTTGAAAAAAACAAAGGCTTTTTACTTTCTCAAATTCTCATTGTTTTTAAAAACAATGATGAAAATATAAATAAAATTGTCAAATTAACGGAAATCTTAGTTCAAAAATATAATTTACAGCGTAAGACTTTTTTTGTTCATCCATCAACAGGGCGTGAATTACAACCTTTTGACAGTGCCGACAAGAATTATATTATTTTGGTTTTTTGTGAAAAAGGTGCAAAGGAAACTTTGAAAACTGAACAAAAACTTGCATCTTTTTTAAATCCTTATAAATATCAATATGAGCTTTTTTTAGGTACGCCTTTTTATGTTTTAAATAAGTTAGATGAAAATCAGCAGGATTTAAGGCTTGTGACACTTCTTGCCGCAAATTATGCGTTGTCATCTGAATCTGAAAAGAGATTCCTTGCTTTTTGGGATTCTGATGATAAGAAAAAGTATTTCTCTGATTTTGCTACGAAAGTTCAGCAAGTTTTTGATGAGCCGAGAGAAGATTTTGATTTTGATAAGATTTCAAAACAATTTGAAGAGCTTTTTATAAAAGAAGAGTCTGATATTTCAGAAAAAATTGCTGCGGCAAAAGAAGCTAAACGCTTGGCTCGAGAAAAAAAGAAAACTGAACAAAAAGAAAATGGTGGTGAGCAAAAGCCAAAAAAGAAGATAAAAAATCTTCCAAATCTCGGTGATGTCATGCCAGAGCATGTTCTGAAAGCTGCAAAACTAAAAAGTGACGACATGGAAATTTTTGATCGATTGATGGAAAAATGGCTTGATGTTTTCTCCCGTCCATTGTCATT